>JAQVYQ010000092.1 GCA_028708575.1 Tissierellia bacterium | reverse complement strand
AGTTCCAAATCTCTTGTTTAATACATGTGTTATTGCTGCTGTTAATGTTGTTTTACCATGGTCTACGTGTCCTATTGTTCCAATGTTTACGTGTGGTTTACTTCTATCAAATTTTTGTTTTCCCATTGTTTTCTCCTCCTTAAGTATGACTATTTATCGCCTATTACTTTATCAGCTATACTGCTTGGTACTGATTCATAATGATCAAATTGCATTACATATAAACCTCTACCTTGAGTATTAGAACGAAGATCTGTTGCATATCCAAACATTTCAGCTAAAGGTACGAATGATTTTATGTTTTGAGCGCCATCTACTAAATCCATTCCTTCAATTCTACCTCTTCTTGAATTTATATCTCCGATTACATCACCCATATATTCTTCAGGCACAGTAACTTCTACTTTCATTACTGGTTCTAATAATACTGGGTTCGCTTTTCTAATAGCCTCTTTAATACCCATAGATGCTGCTATCTTATATGCCATTTCAGATGAGTCAACATCATGATATGAACCATCATATAGAGTAACTTTAATATCTAAAACTTCGTAACCACCTAAGATACCAGATTCTAAAGCTTCTTGAATACCTAAATCTATTGATCCAATGTATTCCTTTGGAATAGCTCCACCTACAATACTATTTACAAACTCGTAGCCTTTACCTGCTTCTTGAGGTTCTACTCTTAACTTAACATGACCATATTGTCCACGGCCACCTGATTGTCTTACATACTTTCCTTCAGCTTCAGCTTTTGAATGTATGGACTCTTTATATGCTACTTGTGGATTACCTACGTTAGCTTCTACTTTAAACTCTCTTAAAAGTCTATCAACGATAATCTCTAGGTGTAGTTCACCCATACCTGCTATAATTGTTTGACCCGTTTCTTCATCTGTATAGGTTTTAAAAGTTGGATCTTCTTCAGCAAGTTTTTGAAGACCAATACCCATTTTATCTTGAGATGCTTTTGTTTTTGGCTCTATAGCAACTCTGATAACCGGCTCAGGGAATTCCATTTTCTCTAGTATAACTTGAGAATCTTCAGCTGAAATCGAATCCCCAGTAGTTGTATCTTTTAAACCAACTATTGCAACTATATCTCCTGCGTAAGCTTCTTCAATTTCTACTCTTTTATTAGCATGCATTAAAAGAATTCTACCAATTCTTTCTCTTTTCCCTTTTGTAGTATTCATAACATAGCTACCTGATTTCAAAATCCCTGAGTAAATTCTTGCATAAGCAAGTTTTCCTACATATGGGTCAGTAACTATTTTGAATGCTAAAGCTGATAAAGGTTCATCATCAGAAGAATGTCTTTCAACTTCTTCATCAGTATCTTTTTCAGTAACTTTTACTGGTGGAATGTCCAATGGTGATGGAAGATAGTCAATTATTGCATCTAACAAAGGCTGAACTCCTTTATTCTTATAAGATGAGCCACATAGTACTGGAGTTATTTCTCCTTTAACTGTTGCTGATCTTAAAGCCTTTTTTACTTCCTCTGAGCTTATCTCTTCACCTTCAAGATACTTCATCATAAGTTCTTCATCTTGTTCCGCTACTGCTTCAACAAGTTTTTCTCTATATTCTATTGCTAAATCTTTCAATTCATCAGGAATATCAGTGATTTCAATTTGTTGTCCTAAATCATCATGATATACCTCTGCATTCATCTCAACTAAATCAACCATACCATTAAAAGTATCTTCTTTACCAATTGGTAATTGAATTGGTACTGGATTTGCTTTTAATCTGTCCTTAATCATTGCTGTTGTTCTGAAAAAGTCAGCGCCAACTATATCCATTTTGTTAACAAAACACAAACGTGGGACCTTATATTTATTTGCTTGTCTCCAAACTGTTTCAGATTGAGGCTCTACTCCTCCCTTAGCATCAAATAATGCTACTGCACCATCTAAAATCCTAAGAGATCTTTCAACCTCAACAGTGAAATCAACGTGCCCTGGTGTATCTATGATGTTGACTCTATGATTTTTCCAGTGCGCAGTTGTAGCTGCAGAAGTAATGGTAATTCCTCTTTCTTGCTCCTGCTCCATCCAGTCCATCTGAGCAGCGCCTTCATGAGTTTCGCCAATTTTATGAATTTTACCAGTATAAAATAAAATTCTCTCTGTGGTGGTTGTTTTTCCTGCATCAATATGAGCCATTATGCCGATGTTACGGGTATTTTCTAACGAAATTTCTCTTGGCACAACCTTTCCTCCTTCATTACTGTTCCTAATTCATCATACATAAATTTAATACACTACTGTCATCTTAGAATCTGTAGTGAGCAAAAGCTTTATTAGCTTCAGCCATTTTATGTGTGTCTTCTCTTTTCTTAACACTTGCTCCTAAACCATTTGCTGCATCAAGAATTTCTTTGGCAAGTCTCTCTACCATGGTTTTCTCTCCTCTTTTTTTAGAGTAAGTAACTAACCAACGTAGTCCAAGTGTTTCTCTTCTTTCTGGTCTTACTTCTATTGGTACTTGATATGTGGCACCACCTATACGTCTAGCTTTTATTTCTAGAACAGGCATTATGTTGTTCATTGCTTTATAGAATACTTCTAACGCATCTTCGCTAGTTTTTTCAGCAACATAATCAAATGCATCATATACTATATTTTGTGCTACACCTTTTTTACCGTCTAGCATAATACTATTAACTAATTTTGTCACTACCAAATCATTATATATTGGATCTGGCATAACTTCTCTCTTTGGAATATGTCCTTTTCTTGGCACTTCGCTTCCCTCCTTAACTATTAAGAGTAGATTCATTGGTACTCGGCATTTGCCGTTGTGCCCCAAAATGCATCTATATTAAACAGATTGAATCCGCATTTTTGCACTATTATTTTTTTGCTGCTTTAGGTCTTTTAGCACCATATTTGGATCTTGATTGTAGTCTCTTGTCAACTCCTGCAGTATCCAAGGTACCCCTAACAATATGGTATCTAACACCTGGAAGGTCTTTTACTCTTCCACCTCTAATTAGAACAACACTATGTTCTTGTAGGTTGTGTCCAATTCCTGGAATATATGCAGCTACTTCAAATCCATTTGTAAGTCTTACTCTTGCTACCTTTCTCAAAGCTGAGTTAGGTTTCTTTGGAGTAACAGTCCTTACAGCTACACATACACCTCTTTTTTGCGGTGAATTCACAGTAGTTTCCTTCTTTTTAAGAGTGTTTAGATTTACTCCTAACGCTGGTGATTTTGATTTGTAAACTACTTTTTCTCTGCCTTTTCTAATTAATTGATTAATGGTTGGCATCAAGGCACCTCCTTTTATTTATTTTAATAACGCAGCTACTGCTGCATTAATACCAATGCCACAAGCCTTACCTAAATCTTTCATGGTGTCTACATGAATAATTTCGATTTGCTTTGAACTACATAATTCTTCTATTTCAGAAGTCACTTTTTTCTCTGCATCATCTGCTACAAATACTATTTCTGTAGTCGAAGAATCTATTGCTCTTTTGACTTGTCTTAAACCTACTACCTTATTATGTGTTTTAAGTTGCGAAATCATTATGATTCTCCCCTTCTAACATTTCAAAAATTATGTGGACAATACGTCCACATAATTTTTATGTCTTAAGTCACTTCTGTTCACACACTTTAACATTCTATCATTACATAATTTTACTGTCAATAAAATTTTTATCATTTTCTTCTAATAGTTCAAGATTTTCATCAGTTTTTATATTAACATTCATATACCTTTTCATTCCAGTTCCTGCAGGTATCAATTGTCCTATGATTACATTCTCTTTAAGTCCTATTAGATTATCTACTTTACCTTTAATAGCTGCATCCGTAAGAACTCTTGTTGTTTCTTGGAATGAAGCTGCTGAAAGGAATGATTCTGTAGCTAAGGATGCCTTGGTTATACCAAGAAGAGTCCTTTTTCCTACTGCTGGTACGCCACCTTCGCTCATTACTTTTTCATTTTGTTCTTCAAACTTATTTATACCTACTAAACTTCCTGGAAGCATATCAGTATCACCAGATTCTTCTATTTTTATCTTTGACAACATTTGTCTTACAATTACTTCAATATGTTTATCATTGATATCAACACCTTGAAGCCTATATACTCTTTGAACTTCTTTTACTATATAGTTTTGTACGTTCTTGATACCTTTAATTTTTAATATGTCATGAGGATTTACTGACCCTTCTGTTATTTCATCCCCAGCTTCTATTCTGTCTCCTTCTTTTACCCTTAATCTAGAACCATAAACTATATTGTAAGATGCTGATTCGCCATCGTCTGATGTAACAATAACTTCTTTCTTCTTCTTTGTATCATTCAAACTTACTGTACCATCAAGCTCTGATATTACAGCAAGTCCTTTAGGCTTCCTTGCTTCAAATAGTTCTTCAACTCTAGGCAAACCTTGAGTAATATCTACAGCTGCTGCTACTCCACCAGTATGGAATGTTCTCATTGTAAGCTGGGTTCCTGGCTCACCTATAGATTGAGCAGCTATGATACCAACTGATTCACCTATATTTACCTCTCCACCTGTTGCAAGATTTCTTCCATAACATGTAGCACAAACTCCATGTTTAGCTTTACAACCTAATACAGATCTAATCTTCACTTCTTTTATTCCAGTGTTTTCTATTCTTTCAGCTATTATATCTGAAATCATTCCATTTTTCTTTACTAGTAATTCGCCTGTATTAGGATTGACTATATCTTCAAAGGCATATCTTCCTTCAATTCTATCAGCTAAGTTTTCTATTACTTCTTTGCCATCCGTAAAAG
>JAQVYQ010000034.1 GCA_028708575.1 Tissierellia bacterium | reverse complement strand
TCCCTTCCTTTGTCCAGATTTATATATTTGTTACATGCCCATTACTTATTTGTGATAAGTATGTTTTAAGAAAAATAAAAAAAGAGCCACATAAATGTGACTCTTTCAATTGAAATCTTATCCAAATTATCTCTTGCTAAATTGTGGTGATTTTCTAGCTTTCTTCAAGCCGTATTTCTTTCTTTCTTTCATTCTTGAGTCTCTTGTTAAGTGTCCTGCTTTTTTAAGTAATGGTCTTAATTCTCCATCTGACTCAATTAAAGCTCTTGCAATACCATGTCTTACAGCTCCAGCCTGGCCAGTGAATCCACCGCCTTCAACTTTAATTATTACATCGTATTTATCAGCAGTCTCTGTAATTTCTAGAGGCTCTCTTGCAATAACTCTTAATGTTTCATAGTCAAAATACTCATCAATATCTCTATTATTTATAGTAATTTTACCATTTCCTGGTATTAGTCTAACTCTTGCTATAGAAGTTTTTCGTCTTCCTGTTCCCATAAATTGTACTAAAGCCACCTATAGTCCTCCTCTCGCGACTAAAATTCGTATACTTCTGGTGTTTGAGCTTCATGTGGATGCTCAGTTCCAGCGTATACTTTTAGTTTCCTAAACATATTTCTACCTAAACTGCTCTTTGGTAGCATTCCTTTTACTGCATATTCAATAATTAATTCAGGCTTTTTCTCCATTATTTCTTTGTAAGGCACATGCTTGTCTCCACCTGCATAGCCTGAATGACTAAAATGAGTTTTTTGTTCAAGTTTTTTTCCAGTTAGTTTTACTTTATCTGCATTTATAACTATAACATAATCCCCCGTATCAACATGAGGAGTATATATAGGTTTATTTTTTCCACTAAGGATATTAGCAATTTCAGTAGATAATCTACCTAAAACCTTATCTTCAGCATCAACTACGTACCATTTTCTTTGTACTTCTTCAGCTTTTGCCATATAGCTTTTCATTAATTTCCCTCCTTCAAGCATAAAATATACTGCTTGCACTTTCAACTTAACAGTGTTACTCAAAAAGTTTCCGGGCTCTTTTTAAACACTCTAATATATTCTAATACAAGTGTTTTACAATGTCAAGACATTTTCAAATCACAATTGATAGCTATCAGAATTGGCACACGGCAGTTGGCAAATCTCACAATTATTTGGATGATAACCCGATATTCTTCTCTAGGTTGGCCTAATAAGAAGGTAAACACAAAATGGCAACTCCCTTGCAAGATACTGGAAAACATCAATCATAAAATACCTTTTCTAGATATAAACCTTGTGGTGGAGCAGTCCTCCCTGCTAACCTTCTATCTTTCCCATCTAGAATCTCTTGCATCTCTTCTACTTGCATTTTTTTGTTTCCTGCATTTATCAGTGTCCCTACAATTATTCTAACCATATTCTTTAAAAAACTATCACCTTCAAAGGTCATAATAATAAAGTTATCGTCTTTTTCAATATCGATGCTATAAATTGTTCTAATTGTAGTATATACGTTTGTTTTTCTGCCCATAAAACTACAAAAATCATGTGTTCCCAATAAATACTTTGAGGCTTCTTTCATTTTTTCTATATCTAAATCATGTTTATAATGATAAGAATAATTCCTAAATAATGGTCTGTATTTTTTATCATTGTAAATCTTATACACATATCTTTTTTTAAGTGCACTATATCTTGCATGAAAATCTAAACTTACTTCTTCTGATTCAATGATTGTTATATCAACAGGTAATACATTATTTAAAACAAATTTAAATTTTTCACCAGGTATTGTACAATTAGTAAAGAAATTTGCTACTAGTCCTAATGCATGAACACCTTTATCTGTCCGCCCTGAGCCTATCAATCTTGTATGCTCTTTTGATGTATCGTATATTGCTTTTTCTATTACTTGCTGAATTGTAATAGCATTCTCTTGATTTTGCCACCCTGAATAATTAGTACCTTCATATTCTATAGTTAATTTAACATTTTTCATTTATATTTTTATATACCTTGTTGAAATTATTAATCCAAAATAAATAATCACTGATACAAAAACAACCATATCTTTTGTATCAAGCTTAAGTTCATTTAGCCTTGTTCTATGTTCCCCACCTCTATAACAACGTGCTTCCATGGCTGTTGCTAATTCATCAGCTCTCCTAAAAGCATTAATAAATAAAGGTACTAGTAAAGGCACAAGGTTTTTTGCTCTATTAATTATATTTCCTGATTCAAAATCAGCACCTCTTGCCATTTGTGCTTTCATAATCTTGTCAGCTTCTTCAAGTAATGTTGGTATAAACCTTAATGCTATTGTCATCATCATTGCAAGTTCATGTGCAGGTAATCCTATTTTCTTAAATGGCGATAATAGTTTTTCTATACCATCCGTTAATGCTATTGGTGATGTGGTCAAGGTTAAAAGAGAAGTTCCTAATACTAGAAAAACAAGTCTCAATGCCATAAATATTGCTGTACTTAATCCTTCTTTAGTTACAGTTAAAGGTCCAATATCAAATAAGATTTCTCCTTTAGTCATGAAAACATTTATTATAAATGTAATTATAATAATAAATCTTAAGGGCTTAATACCTTTCAAAACTAGAGAAACTGGAATCTTGGCTACTTTTGATATTACAACTATAAATAACAATATAAATATATAGGGATAGAAACTGTCTACGAAAAAGAGGGAAACTATAAAAAATATAATTACTAAAATTTTAATCCTTGGGTCTAGTTTATGTACTAGTGATTCCCCTGGAAAATATTGTCCTATAGTTATGTCTTTAAACATCTTCTCTACTCCTTAAATATTTCAATATTTCTTCTTTTGCTTCCTCAACAGTAATAATCTCATCATTAACATCGTAACCTTTAGATTTTAGTTCCCTCATGAAATTAGTAATTTGTGGAACACCTAAACCTATCTCCTCAAGTTCAGGAGCTCTTTTGAAGACTTCCTTAGGGCTATCATCCATTACTAATTCACCCTTATCCATGACTAAGATTCTATTTGCAAGTTTTGCAATATCTTCCATACTGTGAGAAACCAATACAATAGTCATTTTTTCCTTTTCATATAACTTCCTAATTCCACCTAATATCTCATCTCTACCTGCTGGATCAAGACCTGCTGTTGGTTCATCTAATATTAGCAATTTTGGTTTCATAGCAATAACCCCAGCTATGGCTGCTCTTCTTTTTTGACCGCCACTTAATTCAAAAGGTGATCTGTCTTTCAAACTTTCAAAATCCAGTCCTACATTTTCCATAGCACTTTTTACTCTCATATCAACTTCATTATCTTTTAAGCCTAGATTCTTTGGCCCAAATGCAATATCAGCATATATAGTTTCTTCGAATAATTGGTGTTCTGGATATTGAAAAACTAAACCTACTTTTTGTCTAATTTCTCTTAAACTTACATCTTTTTTTGAAGTGTTTATGCCGTCAACTATAACATCTCCACTTGTTGGCTTTAGCAATCCATTAAGATGTTGTACTAGTGTTGATTTACCTGAGCCTGTATGACCTATAAGCCCAATAAATTCACCTTCATCAATTTGAATATTAATATTACTCAATGCTTTTTTTTCAAAAGGTGTGCCAGGGTTATATATGTAGTTAACGTTTTTTATATCTATTATCATAGTAGCTCTACCAACTCCTCAACACTTAAAACATCATCTCTTATATCTATTCCCTCTTTACGAAGTTCATAAGCCAGCTCTGTAACTTGCGGAACATCTAAGCCTAATTTCTTAACTTTTTCTACGTGCCTAAAAACTTCTCTAGGTGTTCCTTCTATAGATATTTCTCCCTCAGACAAGACTATTATTCTATCTGCTTCTACTGCTTCATCCATATAATGTGTAATTAATACTATAGTCTTTCCTTCTTCTTTATTCAATTTCTTAATAGTATTCATTACTTCAAGTCTCCCATTAGGATCAAGCATAGCTGTTGGTTCATCAAATATTATACAATCTGGTTTCATGGCTAAGATTCCTGCTATTGCTATTCTTTGTTTTTGTCCACCTGATAAAAGATGAGGTGCATGTTTCTTATATTGTGACATCTCTACAATTTCTAAGGCTTCATCTACTCTTTGTCTAATTTCAGTTGGTGGTATTCCAAGATTTTCAGGTCCAAAAGCTACATCTTCCTCAACTATTGTTGCAACTAATTGATTATCTGGATTTTGAAACACCATTCCGGCCTTTGCTCTTATATCCCAGATTTTCTCTTCATCCTTTGTGTTCATACCCATAACATATACTTCTCCATTTGTTGGCATATTTAACCCATTCATCATTTTTGCCATAGTTGATTTACCAGAGCCATTATGACCTAGTATCGCAAGGAACTCTCCTTTTTCAACTTCCAAATTTACGTTTTTAACAGCAGTTAAAACTTCTTCGTCAATATAGGATTTATATTCATATGTTACATTTTCTAGTTTTATCATAATGTCCTTCATTTCATTACCTCTGTTTCTTATTTACATTAACTAATATAACACATGGCTTGACAATTCACAATGTACAATTCATACCCACGAGAATGGGCACAAAGCAATACACAATTGTATAGGTCTAGTCTTCCAAGATTAAAAGCCGAGATTCCTAGACAAGCTCACAATGAAAAATCTGTTTTTCATTGTTCAATGTTAACTGTTTTAATTTTCAAAGGAAATTAAAACAAAGGGACTAAGCAATAACTTAATCCCCTACCCTTTATACTAATTCTATTATAGCCATCTCTGCACCATCACCACGGCGAGGTGCTAGCCTTAATACCCTTGTATAGCCACCATTTCTGTCTTCATACTTAGGTCCAATTTCGTCAAATAATTTTTTTACTACATCTTCATCGTATACATATGACATTGCCTGACGTCTAGCATGTAAGTCTCCTCTTTTTGCTAGAGTTATCATTTTATCTGTCATTCTCTTTGTTTCTTTAGCTCTTGTAACTGTTGTTTCAATTCTTCCGCTTCTCAACAAAGATGTAACTTGATTTCTTAACATAGCTCTTCTGTGATCTGTAGGGCGACCAAGTTTTCTTAGTGTTGTCACTTCTATCCCTCCTTCATACCTGACTATTCATCGCTTTTTCTTAGACTCAATCCTAATTCAGCAAGTTTTATTTCTACTTCCTCAAGGGATTTCTTACCAAGATTTCTTACTTTCATCATATCTTCTTCTGTTTTTTGAATTAATTCATCAACAGTATTTATAGATGCTCTCTTTAGGCAATTGTAGCTTCTAACTGATAGATCAAGTTCTTCTACTGTCATTTCTAATGCCTTCTCTTTTTTATCTTCTTCTTTTTCGACCATTATCTCAACGTCATTTACATGATCAGTTAATCCTATAAAAAGATTTAAATGTTCTGTCAGTATTTTTGCTCCCAATGATGTTGCTTCATCAGCATTTAAAGTTCCATTAGTCCAAACTTCAAGTATTAATTTGTCATAATCTGTTATATTTCCTACTCTTGTATTCTCAACATGATAATTAACTTTTTCAACAGGTGTAAATGATGAATCTATAGGAATTACACCAACTTGTTGGCCTTCTTGCTTATTCTTTTCAGATATTACATATCCTCTACCTTTAACAAGTTCCATTTCTATATATAATCTACTAGCTTCATTTACAGTAGCAATGTGATGATCTATATTTACTATTTCTACATCTAAGCCTGTTATTATATCTCCAGCTGTAACTTCTTTTGGCCCTTGTACGTCGATTAAGATCGTAACTGGATCATCAGAATACATCTTAGAAGCAATCCCTTTAATATTTAGAATAATCTCAGGAACATCTTCTAATACGCCTGGAAGTGTTGAAAATTCATGTAATACTCCTTGAATCTTTATAGTAGATACTGCAGCTCCTGGTAATGAGGATAACAGTACTCTTCTTAAAGAGTTACCAAGCGTAGTCCCATAACCCCTTTCTAGAGGTTCTACAACGAATTTACCATAACTATTGTCTTCGCTTAATTCTAGGATTTCTATTCTCGGCTTTTCAATTTCTATCATCAAATTTTACCCTCCTTGACATATTGGTTAAACGAGGATATAGACACACCCCTCGTTTCTTAAAGAGGTCAGTTTCCTTATAATTCAATAGGTGACAATCTCTAATTTTCACCTCGTTGTAGCAGTAAAATAAAATATCGTAGCAATTTCCTCCCTTGTTTAAAAACACGTGGGAAACTGATACAGCTATATTATTTAGAATACAACTCAACGATTAAGTGTTCTTCAATTGGTAAGTCTATATCTTCTCTTGCTGGTTCAGATATTATTGTACCTTTTAACTCTTCTAAGTCAATGGTTACCCAAGGTACTGTATTACCATTATGATTTTCCACTATTGATTTTATTTTGTCGCTTTTCCTACTCTTTTCTTTAACTTGAATTACATCTCCAACTGATGTCAAAAGTGATGGTATATCTGATTTAGTACCATTTAAAGTGAAATGGCCATGTACAACTAATTGTCTAGCTTCAGCTCTAGATTCAGCTAATCCCATTCTGAAAACTACATTGTCAAGTCTTAATTCTAAAAGTTTTAGTAAAGTTTCACCAGTAACACCTTTTATCTTGTCTGCCATATTATAATATTTAAACATTTGTGATTCTGATATTCCATAAAATCTACGAACTTTTTGTTTTTCTCTTAATTGTCTTCCATACTCTGTAACTTTTTTTCTAGATTGTCCGTGTTGTCCAGGTGCAAAGTTTCTTTTATTTATTGCACATTTATCTGTATAACATCTATCACCTTTAAGGAAAAGTTTTTGTCCCTCTCTACGGCATAATCTACATACAGGTCCTGTATATCTCATCTATTTTCTGCACCTCCTATTAAACTCTTCTACGTTTCGGTGGTCTACAACCATTATGTGGGATTGGAGTAACATCTTTAATCATATTTACTTCTAATCCTGTTGCTTGTAGTGACCTAATTGCTGCTTCTCTTCCTGATCCTGGTCCTTTAACAAAGACCTCTACACTCTTTAAACCATGTTCCATTGCTTTCTTTGCTGCTTCTTCAGCTGCTTGTTGTGCGGCATAAGGAGTAGATTTTCTAGAACCTCTGAATCCTAATTGACCAGCACTAGCCCATGACAAAACATTACCTTGTAAATCAGTTAATGTTACCATTGTATTATTAAAAGACGATGAGATATGGGCTTGGCCTCTCTCTATGTTTTTACGCTCTTTTCTTCTACCACGTGTTACATTACCTTTTTTAGCTGCCATTTAATTCTTCCCTCCTTTGCCTACTTTTTCTTAGTTACAAGTCTCTTTGGCCCTTTTCTTGTTCTTGCATTGGTCTTTGTTCTTTGACCTCTTACAGGTAGGCCTCTTCTATGTCTAATTCCTCTATAACAATTTATCTCTCTTAATCTCTTTAAGTTTAAAGCAATATCTCTTCTTAAATCACCTTCAACATGATAAGAGTCGATAGCCGTTCTAATATTAGCCACTTCTGCTTCAGTTAAATCTTTAACTCTTGTATCTTTGTTAACTCCAGCTTTTTTAAGGATCTCATTTGATCTTGATCTACCTATACCATAAATATATGTTAAACCAATCTCAACCCTTTTTTCTCTGGGTAAGTCAACTCCTGCTATTCTAGCCATTAGCGTCTACACCTCCTATTATCTCTTCCTACTGAAATATGCACAATCATATATTAACCTTGTTTTTGTTTATGCTTAGGATTTTCACAAATAACCATTACTCTTCCGTGCCTTTTTATTATCTTACATTTTTCACACATCTTTTTTACGGATGGTTTAACCTTCATTAATAATCCCTCCTATGCTACTTGTTTCGCCAGGTAATTCTGCCTTTAGTCAAATCGTAGGGCGATAGTTCAACTGTTACTTTATCTCCAGGGAGAATTCTAATATAATGCATTCTAAGCTTCCCTGAAATGTGGGCTAAAATTTCATGACCATTCTCAAGTCTTACTTTGAATATTGCGTTAGGCAAAGCATCAATAACTTTTCCTTCCACCTCTATTACATCTTCTTTAGCCATTAGGTAATCGAACCTCCTGTTCAAACGAATTTAGACATTCCTATTAAAGGAATCTAAAATTTTTCTAATATACGCGTCATTAAAATTTGATTCGTTTCCCTCATTTTCTTTAAAATTAGGAAATGTTTTATTATATACCATCAAATGTTTAATATTTTTCTTTTTTGGACTCTTTAATTTTCTCAAATCTCCATCTACTACAAGAACAAAATTTTCATTTAATATTTCATATATTATGAAAGCTCTTCCACTATCACGGCCAGCTCTCGATTCAACTAACTGCCCAACTTTTAATTTATCAGTCAAATCCATTATACCACTCCTTATGGTCTTTTGAGCTGCGCTATTCATAAATCTAATTATTTTCTAAACCTTCAACTATACTATTAAAAATATCATTAATAGAGTTCATACCATCTATATTGAGTATTAACTTCTTTTCTTTATAATAATCAATCAAAGGCTGTGTTTGTTCTAAATATACATTAATACGAGTTGCAACTGTCTCTTCTACATCATCATCTCTTTGATATAATGTAGAACCTTCTATATCACATAAACCTTCTGCCTTTGGAGGATTATACTTTATATGATAAGTTGCACCACATTCCTTACATATTCTTCTTCCAATTGCTCTTTCAATTAATACATTGCTATCAGCTTCAATATTTACTACTCTGTCTAGTTTAAGACCCATAGAAGAAAGCTCAGTATCTAGTGCTTCACCTTGATTAACTGTTCTTGGAAAACCATCTAATAGAAAACCATTAGCGCAATCGTCATGTGTTAATCTGTCCTTAACAATTGAAACAACTACTTCATCAGGAACTAATAATCCCTTATCCATATACTCTTTAGCTTTCATACCAAGTTCTGTACCTTCCTTGATATTTGATCTAAAAATATCTCCAGTTGAAATATGAGGAATATTATATTTCTTCACTATAGCTGATGCTTGTGTACCTTTCCCTGCCCCTGGAGGTCCTAAAAGTACCAATCTCATTTATTATCATCTCCTATAGTTTATTTTAAAAAGCCTTTATAATGTCTCATCAACATTTGAGCTTCTAATTGTTTTACTGTGTCTAATACAACTCCAACTACAATAATAATTGCAGTTCCACCAAAGTTAATGTTCATACCAAATATCTTAGATAATATAATAGGCATAATAGATAAAACTGCTAATCCAAGTCCACCTACGATTACTATCCTATTTACTACTTTACCTAAATATTCCGATGTTGGTCTTCCCGGTCTAATACCCGGAACAAATCCACCATTTTGTTGTAAGTTCTTTGCATATTCTACAGTATTAAATTGAATAGCTGTATAAAAATATGTGAAGAATATAATCAATAGTATATTTAGTATTGAATAAACCCAAATCCCAACTGCACCTTGTGGTGTTAGGTAATTAAGCATCCATTGAGATAATGGACCATCATTAAACATTGCTATTGTTTGAGGTACTGCTAATAATGATGATGCAAATATTACTGGTAATACCCCTGTCATAAGTACTTTAATTGGTATATGAGTACTTTGACCACCATACATTTTTCTTCCAACTACTCTTTTAGCATATTGTACTGCTATTCTTCGTTCACCTTGTGTAATTGCAACTACGGCTGCTATTATAATCAAAGCTACTATTAAAAATGCTACTAGCTTAATTATATATGTTGGGTCTGCTGCCATAAGTCTGAATGCTGATATAGTATTACTTGGTAATGCAGATATGATACCTATAAAGATTATTAGTGAAGTACCATTTCCTATACCATTTTCAGTAATAAGATCACCTAACCATATTAAAAATGATGTACCAGCTACCATAGATATTATAACTATTAGAGTTTGAATACTATTAGTAGTTTCTAATGCTTGTTTAAACAATCCAAATGTATATCCACTTGCTTGAATTGTTGCTAATACAATAGCTGTAATTTTTGTATACATGCCAATTTTCTTTTTTCCTTCTTCGCCTTGTTTTGCTAATTCTTCCAGCTTAGGAATTGCTATTGTCAACAGTTGTATTACGATTGATGCTGTAATATATGGATATATATTAGTAGCAAAAATACTAAAGTTACTAAATGTACCACCTGCCATTAAGTCCATGAATTGTAATAATCCACCTTGATTAGACTCGAATATAGATCTTATTATATCTTTATTCATATATGGTACTGGTATTGCAGAACCTATTCTAAATACAAAAAGCATTAATAAAGTAAAAATCATCTTTTTCCTAATGTCTGGTATTCTCCAAGCATTCCTTAAGGTTGATATCATCTATATCACCTCAACCTTTCCCCCTGCAGCCTCAATTTTTCCAGCAGCAGTTTTACTAAATTTTTGAGCTTGAACAGTTAATTTTGCAGTTAATTCTCCATCTCCTAAAACTTTGATGCCATCTTTAGCCTTAGCTTTTTTTACAATGCCTTCTTCAAATAATAGCTCAGGAGTTACTACTGTGTCATCTTCAAATCTATTTAAATCTTCAATATTAACAGTTGCATATATTTTCGAAAAATTATTGTGGAATCCACGTTTTGGTAATCTTCTGAACAATGGTAATTGGCCACCTTCAAAACCTGGTCTTACTCCACCGCCAGATCTTGCTCTTTGACCTTTATGTCCTTTACCTGATGTTTTACCTAGACCAGAACCGATACCTCTACCTAATCTTTTCTTAGGTTGAACGCCTCCACCTTCATTTGGTCTTAAATCATGTAATTTCATTGGTACACCTCCCTTTGCTTATTCTACGACATCAACCATGTAGTCTACTTGATGTATCATACCTCTTAATTGAGGGGTATCATTCTTTTCCACTACTTGACCGATCTTTTTTAATCCAAGAGCTTGGATTGTCTTTTTATGATTTTCAGGTTTTCCTATAATGCTCTTAACCAATTTAATCTTGATCTTAGCCATGCAAATCCCCCCTATCCTAATATTTCTTCTACTGTTTTTCCTCTTAATTTAGCAACATCTTCTGCTTTTTTTAATCCTTGTAAAGCTTCCATTGTTGCATTTACAACATTTATTGGGTTACTTGTTCCTAAAGATTTTGTTCTGATGTCTTTTATTCCTGCTAATTCGCAAACAGCACGAACTGCTCCACCAGCAATAACTCCAGTACCTTCTTGTGATGGTTTAAGTAATACTCTACCTGCACCATATACTCCAGTAATTTCGTGAGGTATAGTCGTACCAAGTAGAGGGACTTCAATTACATGTTTTTTTGCATCTTGAACTGCTTTTCTAATAGCTTCAGGCACTTCAGCTGCTTTTGACATCCCAACACCAACATGACCGTTCTCATCTCCAACTACTACTAGAGCACTAAATCTAAAGTTTCGTCCACCTTTAACAACCTTTGTAACACGATTTATATTAACAACTCTCTCTTGTAAGTCTAATTCGCTTGCATCAACGTATTTACGATCCATTTTTTCCCTCCTTCTATTAGAATTTAAGTCCTGCTTCTCTTGCACTATCCGCTAGTTCTTTAATTCTTCCATGATAAATATATCCACCTCTATCAAATACTACTTCTGTAATCCCCTTTTCTGAAGCTCTTTTTGCAACTAACTCTCCAACGAATTTAGAAGCTTCTTTGTTCTTAGTAGAAGCAAGGTCAGCGGATTTATCTAGTGTAGAAGCTGAAACTAATGTATGTCCTGCTACATCATCTATTATTTGAGCATAAATATGGTTACTACTTCTGAATACACATAGTCTTGGTCTCTCAGAAGTTCCAGATATTTTTTTTCTTACTCTTTCATGTCTTGCTTTTCTATTACTATTTTTATCTATCTTTTTAAGCACGCTCTTTCACTCCCTTCTACTTACCAGTCTTGCCGACCTTACGTCTGATGATTTCATCAGTATATTTAATTCCTTTACCTTTATATGGCTCTGGTCTTCTCCAATCTCTGATCTTTGCAGTATAGTTTCCAACCAATTGTTTATCTATGCCTTTAACAATTATCTTATTAGGTGCTGGAACTTCAACTTCTATACCTGCTGGATCTTCCATTTCTACTGGATGTGAATAGCCTATTGTAAGCACTAATTTTTCACCTTGTTTTGCAGCTCTATATCCAGTTCCAACTATATCTAATGATTTAGAATATCCTTCAGTTACACCAGTAATCATATTATCGATTAATGTTCTAGTTAAACCGTGTAAAGATTTATGCTTTTTATTTTCTGTTGGTCTAGCTACTGTTAATTCTCCATTATCTATATTGATCTCCATTTCTGGACTTAATTGTTGAGATAATTGACCCTTTGGTCCTTTTACCTCAACGAAATTATCATTTATTTTAACTTCTACTCCACTTGGGATAGTTATTGGTTTTAAACCTATTCTTGACATGAGTGCACCTCCTGTTCCTTCAATGTTGTTTTACTACCATACATAACAAATAACTTCTCCGCCTACTTTTTCTTTTCTAGCAAATTTATCTGTTACTATACCTTTTGATGTTGATAGAATAACTATTCCTAGGCCACCTAGTACTCTAGGTATTTCGTCATTCTTAACGTATACCCTTAAACCTGGTTTAGAAATTCTCTTAATTCCACTTATAACTTTCTCTTGTTGTTTTCCGTATTTTAAATCAACTCTTATTATGCCTTGTTTAGCATCATCTATTACATCAAATCTATTAATAAAACCTTCGTCTAATAAGATTTGAGCTATTTCTTTCTTTATATTAGAAGCAGGAATATCAACTGAGTCATGTTTAGCATTACTTGCATTTCGAATTCTCGTTAACATATCCGCGATTGGGTCAGTCATCATAATTTAGCTACCTCCTTTCAAAACTTAATACTACCAGCTTGCTTTTTTAACGCCAGGGATTTGACCCTTATATGCTAATTCTCTAAAACAAATACGGCAGATGCCATATTTTCGGAGTACTGCATGAGGTCTTCCACATATACTACATCTTGAATATGCTCTAGTGCTAAACTTAGGTTTTCTTTGTTGTTTAGCAATCATTGATTTTTTAGCCAAAACTTATTCCCTCCTTCTTTATTTTCTAAAGGGCATTCCCATTTTTCCTAAGAATACTCTAGCTTCTTCATCGGTCTTAGCAGTCGTAACTATAACGATATCTAATCCTTTAATAGTATCAATCTTATCGTATTCAATTTCTGGGAATATAAGTTGCTCTTTTATACCTATTGCATAGTTTCCTCTGCCATCAAATGAAGTATTGCTAACACCTCTAAAGTCTCTTACTCTTGGTAATGCAACATTCATAAATTTATCTAAGAATTCGTACATTCTTTCGCCTCTTAGGGTTACTTTTGTACCTATTTTCATTCCTTCACGTAACTTAAAGTTAGCAATAGATTTCTTAGCTGTTGTAATAATTGGTTTTTGACCAGTTATTAACTCTAATTCACTAACTGCTGATTCAAGTACTTTTGGGTTATCCTTAGCTTGACCAAGACCCATATTTATAACTACTTTCTCAAGTTTTGGAACTTGCATAACATTGTCATATTTAAATTTTTCCATCATAGAACTAACAACTTCGTTAGTATATTTCTCTTTTAATCTGGAAGCCATTCTATTACCTCCTCTCTACTTACTTTTTATCTAGAACTTCTCCACAGCTTTTGCAAACTCTTACTTTTTTGCCAGCAGATGTTACGTCATGGCCAACTCTAACACCTTTTTTATCCTTTTCACAGTAATACATTACTTTAGAAGCATTTATAGGAGCTTCATATTTAAGAATACCGCCTGGGCTAGTTGGGCTACCTGGCTTCTTATGCTTTGTAATAATATTTACACCTTCAACGATTACTCTATTTTCTTTAGGTAGAACTGTTAATACTTTCCCAGTCTTCCCTTTATTCTTTCCTGAAATAACTACAACTGTATCTCCACTCTTAATGTTCATCTTGACACCTCCTCGTTATAACTAGATTATAATTTTGGTTTTTGCGATTTTTGCAAAAACCTACCCGAGCGTTTCAACGAGCTTGCTCGTTATAATACTTCCGGTGCTAAGGATATTATTTTCATAAAGTTTCCTCTTCTTAACTCCCTAGTTACTGGTCCAAAAATACGTGTACCAACAGGGTTATTATCATCTTTAATTATAACCGCAGCATTATCATCGAATTTGATGTATGATCCATCTTCTCTTCTCACGCCATAACTAGTTCTAACAATAACAGCCTTAACCACTTCGCCTTTCTTAACAACTCCACCAGGTGTTGCACTTTTAACCGTAGCTACTACTATATCTCCAACACTAGCATAATGTCTATTCGTTCCACCTAATATTCTAATAACTAATAATTCCTTTGCTCCTGAATTATCAGCAACTTTCATACGAGATTCAGTTTGAATCAAGTCGACTACCTCCCTTCAAATTAAAAGGACTATTTTGCCTTTTTAATAATTCTTATTACTCTCCAGCACTTGTCTTTACTTAATGGTCTAGTCTCCATTATTTCAACTTTATCACCAATTCCACATGCATTTTCTTCATCATGTGCCTTAAATCTAGTTGTTTTTTTCAATTGTTTCTTATATAAAGGATGAGTAACGAATGTCTCTGTTGCAACTACAACTGTCTTTTCCATTTTGTCACTTAGTACAGTACCTATTTGAGTTTTACGCTTGTTTCTTTCCATTCGAGATTAAACCTCCTTTCCTATTCCTAGTTCACGTTCTTTTACAATAGTCTTAACGCGAGCTATATCTTTTCTAACTGTCTTTATTCTCAAGGGGTTATCTAATTGACCAGTAGCCGATTGAAATCTCAAATTGAACAATTCTGCTTTTAAGTCATCTAGTTGCTTATTTAGCTCTTTTTCTGACATTTGGCGAATTTCTTTAGCTTTCATTAGCTTCACCACCCTCATCTTGTATGTCTTCACGTTTAACAAATTTCGTTTTTATTGATAATTTATGAGCTGCAAGTCTCATTGCTTCTTTAGCATTTTCTTCAGAAACTCCACCCATTTCAAATAAAATTCTACCTGGTTTTACTACTGCCACCCAATACTCAGGTGATCCCTTACCTGAACCCATACGTGTTTCAGCAGGTTTTTCAGTAACAGGCTTATCTGGAAATACCTTTATCCAAACATTTCCGCCCCTCTTAACGTATCTTGTCATAGCACGTCTAGCAGCCTCTATTTGATTGGAAGTAACCCAAGCTGGCTCTAATGCTTGTAAACCATATTCTCCGTAAGTAACTGTATTACCTCGATGAGCCATACCTTTCATTCTTCCTCTATGAACCCTACGATATTTTACTCTTTTAGGCATTAACATAATATCTTCCTCCTTCCTGCAGGATTAATTAATTTTCTCCAGCTTTGTTTCTTGCTGGTTTTTCTTTATCATTTTCTACTTTTTTTGTCTTCTTTGTAGGGAGAATTTCACCTTTATAAAGCCATACTTTTACACCTAATTTACCATAAGTAGTATTAGCTTCTGCAAATCCATAACCGATGTCTGCTCTTAAGGTTTGTAGTGGAATTGTCCCTTCACTATAGCCCTCAGTTCTAGCCATATCAGCTCCACCAACTCTTCCAGATACAGAAGTTTTAATTCCCTTTGCTCCCATTCTCATAGTTCTCTGAATTGATTGCTTCATAGCTCTTCTAAAGGAAACTCTTCTCTCTAATTGAGAAGCAATATTTTCCGCAACTAATTGGGCATCAAGTTCAGCAATTTTTATTTCTTCAACATTTACTACAACGTCTTTTTTAGTTATTTTTTCTAATTCTAATCTTAATTCTTCTACTCCTGAGCCACCTCTACCTATTACCATACCAGGTTTAGCAGTGAATACAGTAAGTTTAATCTTGCTAGCAGCTCTCTCTATTTCAATGCTTGAAATTCCAGCAATGTATAATTTCTTTTTTACATGTTCCCTAATTTTTTTGTCCTCAAGTAATAATTCACTGAAATTCTTTTTGCCTGCGTACCACTTTGAATCCCAGTCTTTAATTATACCAACTCTTAGACCGTGTGGATTTACTTTTTGACCCATTAACTATCCCTCCTTCTACTCACGTTCTTTGACTACAACTCCAATATGACTGCTTCTTTTTAGTATTGGATATGCCATACCTTTTGCTTTAGGTCTAAATCGTTTCATTGTAGGACCTTCGTTAGCATAGGCATCAGATACATATAAATTATCTCTATCTAAGTTGAAATTATTTTCAGCATTTGCAATTGCAGAGGTTAAAACTTTTTCAAGAGCTTTAGCACCACGTTTGGGTGTGAATTTTAAGATTGAAAGAGCTTCATCTACTTGCTTGCCTCTAATTTCTTTACATATGAAGTTAACCTTTAAAGGTGATATCCTTACATATCTTGCTATGGCTTTAGCTTCCACCATAAATCCCTCCTTCTTATCTCTATCTTACAGCAGATGATCTTTCGCTTTTATCTATATGACTCCTAAATGTTCTTGTTGTAACAAACTCACCCAATTTATGGCCAACCATATCTTCGGTTATATAAACCGGAACATGTTTTCTACCATCATGTACAGCTATTGTATGGGATACCATTTCTGGAAATATAGTTGAACGACGAGACCATGTTTTTATTACTTTTTTATCATTTGATTTATTTAATTCTTCTACTTTCTTTAGAAGATGCTCATCACAAAAAGGTCCTTTTTTTAGAGATCTACCCACAGCTACTCCTCCTTTCAAAAGTTTAACTATTTAGTTCTTCTTCTTACTATATATTGATTTGATTTTTTCTTTTTCTTTCTAGTCTTTAATCCTAAAGCAGGTTTACCCCATGGAGTCGAAGGTGCAGGTCTACCTATTGGAGCTCTACCTTCACCACCACCATGTGGATGGTCTACTGGGTTCATTGCACTACCTCTTACAGTAGGTCTAATACCCATATGTCTAGTTCTACCAGCTTTACCTATTGTAATAAGTTCATGATCTAAGTTCCCTACTTGACCAATAGTCGCACGACAGTCAATGCTTACAAGTCTAAACTCACCAGATGGAAGTCTAAGTTGTGCAAATTTGCCTTCTTTAGCCATTAATTGAGCTTGCCCACCAGCACTTCTTACAAGTTGTGCTCCTTTTCCTGGTTTTAATTCAATATTGTGTACTGTTGTACCAACAGGTATATCTTTCAATTTTAAAGCATTTCCTACTTTAATATCAGCACCTTCACCAGAAAATATTTCTTCTCCAACTTTTAATCCCTTAGGTGCAAGTATATACCTCTTCTCACCATCAGCATAATTTATTAACGCAATATTTGCTGTTCTATTTGGATCGTATTCAATTGTTGCAACACATCCTGGGATACCATCTTTATCTCTTCTAAAATCTATAATTCTATATTTTCTCTTTGCGCCACCGCCTTTATGACGAACAGTGATTACACCTCGAGAATTTCTTCCACCGCTTTTATTTAAACTAACCAATAATGACTTTTCAGGTACATCGGTAGTTATTTCTTCAAAAGTAGAAACTGACATTTCTCTTAATGCAGGGGAAGTAGGTTTGTATTTTCTAATGCTCATTTGATTTCCCTCCTTCTTTGAAACTTTTATTCCATGCCTTCGAAGAATTCTATTTTCTTAGAATCATCCGTTAACTTAACTATGGCTTTCTTCAAACTTGGTCTTCTTCCGCTGTGCATGCCTTGTCTCTTAATTTTGCCTAGCATATTCATAGTATTTACTTTCTCTACAGTTACATCGAATATAGTTTCTATAGCTTTCTTCACTTCTGTTTTATTAGCTCTTTTGTCAACTACAAAAGTATACTTGTTTTCTGCCATATCATCCATGCTTTTTTCTGTAATTATTGGTCTAATAATAATATCGTGTGGACTACGCATTATGCATACACCTCCTCCACTTTTCTTACTGCATCTTTAGTGATTATAAATGAGTTGTATTTTAAAATATCATAAACATTTATTGTGTTTACTAGTGCAGTTGCTACATTCGGAATATTATTAGCTGATTTAATAACATTAAGATCTTTTTCACCCATAACTATAAGAGCTTTTTTATCAGCATTTAATTTTGTCAATAAACTAACCATTTCTTTAGTCTTTGGAGAATCAAATTTAATTTCATCAACTACAATTATTTCATTTTCTTGAACCTTAGAAGTTAAGACAGATTTTAAAGCAAGTCTTTTAACTTTTTTAGGAACTGAATAACTATAATCTCTTGGCTTTGGTGCAAATACTACCCCGCCACCTTTCCATTGTGGTGAATTCTTACTACCTTGACGAGCTCTTCCTGTACCTTTTTGTCTCCAAGGTTTTCTTCCTCCACCTCTTACTTCAGCTCTGGTTTTAGCTGATTGTGTTCCTTGTCTTTTATTTGCAAGTTGGTTTCTAACTACTTCCCAAACTACATGTTCGTTAATCTCAATACCAAATATATCTTCGCTTAATGCGATTTCTTCAACAATATCTCCTGACATATTATAAACATTAACTTTAGGCATTTAATATCCTCCTTTCCGTCAAAATTATTACTTATTTATCGTAGTTTCTTTAATTGTCACTAATCCTTTTTTAGGTCCTGGAATAGCACCTTTAATCAAGATTAAGTTCTTCTCAGCATCTACTCTTACTACTTCCAAGTTTTGAACAGTAACTTTTTCATTACCCATTCTTCCACCCATTCTATGGTTCTTGAACACTTTACCTGGACTAGCAGATGCTCCCATGCCCCCTGCAGATCTGTGCATTTTAGATCCATGTGTTTCTCTACCTCTACTGAAGCCATGTCTCTTTATAACACCTTGAGTTCCCTTACCTTTAGAAATTCCAGTAACGTCTACCATATCTCCTACTTCAAATACATCTGCTTTTATATCTTGGCCTACTTGAAATTCTTCTGGATTCTCAACTTTAATTTCTTTTAATACTTTTTTATAAGCTGTGTTAGCTTTATCAAAATGACCTTTAGTAGGTTTGTCAACTCCACGTTCTTTTACATCACCAAAACCAACTTGAATAGCGTTATATCCATCACTTTCAACTGTTTTCTTTTGAACAACAGCTAAAGGACCTGCTTCTACAACAGTAACAGGCACTACCTTACCATTTTCCACGAAAATTTGGGTCATACCTATTTTTCTTCCTATCATATTTTTCATATTGCACCTCCTATTATTTTACAGCGGATTACCAAAAGTAATCTTATAAAGTAATATAAGCTTAGATAGAACGGCCACAATAAATATTTATTTACATAGTCCGTACATCTTTGCTAATTATAACTTTATCTCAATGTCAACCCCTGCTGGTAAATTCAACTTCATAAGTGAATCTACAGTCTTTTGATTAGGGTTAAGGATATCAATTAATCTCTTGTGAGTTCTTTGCTCAAATTGTTCTCTTGAATCCTTGTATTTGTGAACTGCTCTTAATATTGTAACAATTTCCTTTTCAGTTGGAAGTGGTACTGGTCCAGATACACTAGCACCCGTTCTTTTAGCAGTCTCTACAATTCTTTGAGCTGATGTATCAAGTAATTCATGATCATAAGCCTTTAACCTAATTCTTATTTTTTGTTTGTTTGACATTTAATTCCCTCCTTCTATCGCATGTTCGCATTATCTACATGCGACCAAGTTGCCGATACACCCTACCGGGTGTGCTCCGTTTTTTTAAAACCGACAATCTTTAGTCGCCCGATTTAAAACCGGACATTCTCAGTAAAAATTCCCTGCTATAAAAGCAGCCACCTTTTACTTCATCGCAATGTCGTTCATGTTGAAAAATAGACATAAATACCAGCCAATTTCAACTAATTTTAAACACTATAATAGTTTACAACAAAGCTATGGAAAGCACAAGCTTTTTTTGAGTTTTTATGTAATCTATTTCTAGTTTCCAAGCATAATACACAAAAGCCAAAACACTTAGCTAATTATTGGGTTTTCAAGGCTTCTCCTAGTATAACTGACATAAGAAGAGGGTAGATACCCTCTTCTTATGTCTAATTTATTATGAATCATATCCAAATTATTATTCAATAACTTTAGTTACAACTCCTGATCCTACTGTTCTTCCACCTTCTCTAATTGCAAATCTTAATCCTTCTTCTATTGCAATTGGTGTTATTAGTTCGATTGTGAATTTTGCGTTATCTCCT
>JAQVYQ010000091.1 GCA_028708575.1 Tissierellia bacterium | reverse complement strand
ATAAAGCTATAGAGAAAAATAAACTACTCTATAGCTTTCAAACACATTAATTTATAAATATTTTCTTAGTTCCCTTATATCCTTTATAATTAAATCAGCTTTATCTAGTTCTCCTTCAAGAGGAAAACCATAACTGCAACCAATTGTGTGTATCCCATTTTTCTTTCCTGCCTCTATATCGTGAAATCTATCCCCAATTATTACCATTTCCTCAGGATATTCACCTTTTATTTGTCTTAGTATTTCGTACTTTGGTGAAAAATTATATTCTTCTGAGCAGACTAGTTCATCAAAATAGTCCCCAAGATTAAAAATTTTGCTGTGATAATCCTTATAAGAAATCCTACAGTTACTTATGAAAACTAGTCTGTATCCCTTAGCTTTAAGATACTCTAAAGTCTCTAGTGCTCCTTCATAAAGTTTAGGGCATGGTTTTCCAGTCAAGGAGCTCATTTCTTCACTAATTATGGAACTAGCCTTTTCCCTTACACTTTCTTCTAATTCAGGCATGAACTTTTCCCACATCTCCTTAGGATTAAAGCCAAGCCAATAGCTTATTTCTTTATCTGACCAATCCCTCTTCTTTGCATAGCCTTGCTCAACAAGATAAGTATAAGCCTTCCTAAAAGCTGGTCCATACATTTTTATACTATTATGGATAGTTCCATCATAGTCCAAGAAAGTAGTCTTAATATTGTTAAATGGTTTCATATTTGACATATCCAATTCTAAAACTGATTAAGCAGATTTACCATTTCAATGGCTGTAACTGCTGCATCATAACCTTTGTTTCCAACCTTTGTTCCTGCCCTTTCTATTGCCTGCTCAATAGTATCTGTAGTCAATACTCCAAATATTACTGGAACTTCAGTTTCCAAAGACACATTTGCTATTCCCTTTGTCACTTCATTTGATACATAATCAAAGTGAGGTGTAGCTCCTCTTATAACTGCACCAAGACAAATAACTGCATCATATTTATTTGATTTAGCCATTTTTTTTGCTACAAGTGGAATTTCGAAAGCGCCTGGAACCCATGCTATTTCGATTTCACTTTCCTCTACACCATGTCTTTTTAATGCATCTATAGCTCCACCTAAAAGTTTACTACTAATAAATTCATTAAATCTTCCTACAATAATTCCAAGCTTTAATCCTTCTGCTACTACTTTCCCCTCATAAATTATCATTTTGATTCCTCCATTTTAATAAAATTTCTTAACTCAGATTGATTACTTTATACTATTGTTCTCACTAAAAGTCAGTAAATGTCCTAATTTTTGCTTCTTAGTTTTTAGATAGTATTCATTTTTTTCATTATGATTCATCTCTATTGGTTCCCTAGATACAATCCTTATTCCATATCCTGTAAGGCCAGCAATCTTCTTTGGATTATTAGTCATAAGCTTTACCTTTTCAACACCTAAGTCTAAAAGAATCTGAGCTCCAATTCCATAATCTCGCAAGTCTGCCGGGAAACCTAGAGCTAAATTGGCTTCAACAGTGTCCATTCCCTGATCCTGCAGTGCATAAGCCTTTAACTTATTTATTAGACCAATACCTCTGCCTTCCTGTCTCATATAAAGAATTATTCCTCTTCCTTCTTCGTCTATCTTTTTCATTGCAGCTGCAAGTTGTTCCCCGCAGTCACATCTCAAGGAACCAAAGGCATCCCCTGTAAGGCACTCTGAATGAACTCTTATAAGAATTGGCTCATCAACTGATATATCTCCCTTTACAAGGGCTACATGATGTTCACCATTTAAATTATTTATATATCCAATTATTTTAAATTCACCGTATCTTGTAGGCATATTTGCCTCAGTTACCCTTTTTACAAAAATTTCATTCCTTCTTCTGTATGCAATAAGATCAGCTATAGTAATTATCTTAAGATTATGTTCTTTTACAAATTCCATAAGTTGTGGCACTCTAGCCATAGTTCCGTCTTCATTCATTATTTCACATATTACTCCTGCAGGATATGAACCTGCCAACTTAGCCAAATCCACAGCAGCTTCTGTATGACCTGCTCTCTTTAATACTCCCCCCTCTTTAGCCTCCAAAGGAAACATGTGGCCAGGCATTTTAAAGTCTGACTCTTTTGAGTTGGGATCAAGAAATTTATATACAGTATTTGCTCTCTCATGTGCTGATATTCCTGTTGTTGTTTCAATAGAATCAATTGAAACAGTAAATGCAGTCTGAAGATTATCTGTATTTCTTTCCACCATTGAGTGAATATTTAATTCTAATAATCTTTCTCTTGTAACCGGCATACATATAAGGCCCCTACCATACTTGGCCATGAAATTAATAGCCTCAGGTGTTACCTTATCTGCAGCCATAAGTAGGTCTCCTTCATTCTCTCTATCTTCATCATCTACTACAACTATGATCTTTCCAGCCTTTACATCTTCTATTGCTTCTTCAATTGTGTTAAACTTATTCATTTTCAATCCTCCATTTATCTTTATAGAAATCCATTTTCATCTAAGAAATTTAAATCTATGTCTTTTTTTACTGTTGACTCTTCTTTAGCAGCAAGTAACTTCTCTATATATTTTCCAATCATGTCACACTCAAGGTTTACTTCTTTTCCAACCTTTTTACCTAGAAGAGTTGTCCTATCTCTAGTGTGAGGTATAATGGAAACCATGAATACTTCATCATCTACATAGGCCACTGTAAGACTTACACCATCAATAGCAATTGAACCTTTTTGTACAATATAATTTAGAATTTCAGATGAGGTTTTAATTGTAATCCATACTGCATTGTCCTCCTGCTGATATTTTTCAATGATTCCAATACCGTCAATATGACCGCTAACAATATGCCCACCCAATCTATGGCCTAAACTTAAAGCTCTTTCAAGATTGACCTCATCTCCTGAAGAAAAGTATCTTAAATTACTTCGTCTCATTGTCTCTGCCATTACATCTACACTGAATCTTCCCCTGTCAAATGAGGTTACTGTAAGGCATACACCATTTGTACATATACTGTCACCTAAGCTTACTCCCTCCAGAACCTTCTTAGCTTTTATTGTTATCCTGGCTGATTTTTCAGATTTAACAACTGATTCTACTATGCCAAGTTCTTCTATTAATCCTGTAAACATTTCGTACTAAACCTCCTTTTTGATGTATGCTTCTATCATTATGTCTTCACCAAAATATTGAATATTCATATGCTCAAGATTTATTGAATCTCCCATACTTGCTTTGCCATGTCCACCAACTGGGGTTTTAGCAGATCTCCCACCAATGATTTTAGGAGCTACAAATGAATATATCTTATCAACTATACCTTCATCTAGTGCAGTATAATTTAATTCACTTCCGCCTTCCAATAAGATACTGTCTATCTTTCTTTCACCAAGTTCTTTCATAAGTAATTTCAAATCAACTCTTCCATTTTTAGAGGGTATAAGAATAATTTCTGCTCCCTTTTCTTTAAGCATATCCAACTTATTTTTATGTGCTTTTTCAGTAACTGCTATAATAGTTTTTGCAGTTGAATTAAGATTTAGAACTTTTGATTCAAGAGGAATTCTTGCACTACTATCTACAATTATTCTGATTGGGTCACTGCCCCTTTCCTCCTCAAATCTAGTAGTTAAACTAGGATTATCTGAAATTATAGTACCTATGCCTACCATAATTCCAGCAACTCTATGTCTAAGATTATGTACATACTTTCTTGAAAGTTCTCCAGTAATCCATTTTGACTCATTGGTCCGAGTAGCAATCTTACCATCCAGGGTCATTGCAGTTTTCATTATTACAAAAGGAAACTTTGTAGTTATATACTTAATAAATATTTCATTTAATTTCTTTGCTTCTTCCTCAAGAACACCAGTAATTACTTCTATACCAGCCCCTTCAAGGATTTTAACCCCTCTGCCAGATACTATAGGATTAGGATCCTTTAATCCAATAATTACCTTTTTAATTCCTTTTTCAACTATAGCCTCTGCACAAGGTGGAGTTTTGCCATAATGGGAGCAAGGTTCTAAATTAAGGTACATAGTTGCACCCTTAACATCTTCACAAGCATTTAAAAAAGCATTAAGTTCTGCATGATGACTGCCGTAGACTTTATGATAGCCTTCACCAATTATTCTATTGTTTTTTACTATAACAGCACCTACCAGTGGATTGGGATTTGTATATCCTGCCCCTTCCCTTGCCAATTCAAGGGCTCTTTTCATATATTTAATATCCATGCGATCACTCCAATCTTCTTATGCATATAAAAAACCCTGAGAACAAATTCTCAGGGCGTTATAATTCCAGAAATATCCTGAATACAAGTAATATAGTTAAATAACCATACACTAATAAATCAAGACTTATCTATATATCTTCTTCCATCCAGACTTTACTGTCGGCTTCGGAGTTTCACCGAATCAACCTTACGGCTCGCGGGCTATACCGCCGGTAGGGAATTACACCCTGCCCTGAAGATTTGTTTAATTTTTACATGCTAACATTATCACAATGAAATAAATATGTCAACTAGAATAATCTAGCACAGGGAACTGTAGTTAAGTCTGCACAAAAAAATTCCCCCAAACTAATCAGTCTGAGGAAAAATATCATTTATTTATTAAATGCTGAACAAATCAATTAAAAGTGTGCTGGTGAGCTTACTCCTGTCATTGTGATTTCAAAATATTTTGGAAATGGCCCTCTTACGCCATCTTCATTCATTGGGAAAACCACCACATATCTTGATTCTCCCCAAGATGCATTAACAATAGCTGCTGGTAAACCAGTGTTTGATTTAGTACTAAAAGATGTACCAGTTACAATCATTTCACTAAATCCAGTTAAATCTCTGTAATTTATGAAATTCATATAACTCCTTACATCCCCAGATACATATACCTTGTATTTGCTTGC
>JAQVYQ010000090.1 GCA_028708575.1 Tissierellia bacterium | reverse complement strand
CTTAGGAGGATTAAAATCTGGGTAATCTATTGTTTTCGTATTCTTGATAGTATTAAAATCCTCTTTAGCAATCCCCATAGTAACATGTCCTTTATAAATTAGATTGTCCTTCATATCATATTGCCCAGACCTCTAATTCTTGTGGATACACATATAAATATTTTTTCAGAGAACCCTATTGTTCTTCTCATTTCATGCTCACAACCTTGTTCTTAGCATTCCAAGTTATATTTCTTATAATTAAAGTCTACTTTTTACATTTCTAAACTTTTTTTAATATTTGTTGTATATATCTAAACATTTGTTTATAATCGAAATTAGGGGAGGCATTAATTATGAATAAAGAATCAATCAATAAAGATCTTTTTTCTATCAGATTGAAAGAAGCTATGATAGCTAGAAATATTATACAGGCTGACTTGGTTAAACAAACTGGTATTTCAAAAGGAGCCATTAGTCAATATATATCCGGAGCATTTCTACCAAAACAAGATAATACATATATTCTTGCAAATATTTTAAATATAGATGAAGCTTGGTTAATGGGCCATGATGTCCCTATGGAAAGAACTAGAAGTAATGAAATGACTTCTAATATCATTCCTATCAAATCAAAGAAAGTCCCCCTGCTTGGGGAAATAGTTGCAGGTGAATCTAAATATACAGATGAAAACTTCCAGTATTTCATAGATGCAGAAGAAAACATAAACGTGGACTATTGTATAAAAGTTGTAGATGATTCAATGATCAATGCAAGAATCTTTAATGGAGATATAGTATTTATAAGAGAACAACTTGATGTAGAAGATGGAGAAATAGCTGCAGTTCTAATAGATGATGAAATTACATTGAAAAGAGTTTACAAAATGCCTGGAAGGGTTCAATTAAGGCCCGAGAATCTAAGCTATGAACCAATAAATATTACAGAAGGGGAGGGAAAAAAAGTAAAGATATTAGGGAAAGCTGTTGCTTTTCAAAGTAAAGTACGATAATACTATCATTTCAAGGAGGGTAGTCAAATGAGCTTTGAAGAACAGATTAAAAATTTTGCAAAAAGAACTAAGTCTATTATGGGTGGTATCGCTACAGAAGAAGCAACTAAAACATCAATTATTATGCCTTTTTTCCAAATACTTGGATATGATGTTTTTAACCCATCAGAATTTACACCAGAATACACTGCAGATGTAGGAATTAAAAAAGGTGAAAAAGTTGATTATGCTATACTTAACAACAAGGCTCCTGTTATTCTTATAGAGTGTAAATCGATTAATGAAGCATTGACTAAACATGATTCCCAATTATTTAGATATTTTGGCACAACTACGGCAAAGTTTGCAATACTTACTAATGGCATTTACTACAGGTTTTATACAGACCTAGATGAACCTAATAAAATGGATGAAAAACCATTCTTAGAAATTAATATGCTTGATTTAAAAGATGCTCAAATTCCCGAACTAAAAAAGTTTCACAAAGATAATTTTGATTTAAACCAAATTATCGACACTGCTTCTGAGTTAAAATATATGGGGCTAATTAGAAATGTAATAAAAGAGGAATTCATAAACCCATCAGATGATTTTACTAGATATATATTAGGATGTGGTGTATTTGATGGTGTTAAAACTCAAAATATTATTGATCGTTATAAACCAATATTAAAGAAGACATTAACTAGTTATATTAATGATTTAGTTAATGATAAAATTCAAACAGCTTTGAAAGATGATGACACTGAAAATCCACAAGTAATCCAAGATATTATAGATGTGGAAAACCAAAAACCTATTGATACTAACTCCAACATTATAGTTACTACAGATGATGAGATAGAGTCTTTTTATATTGTTAAATCGATATTGAGAGAAGCTATTAACCCTTCACGTCTTAATTATAAAGACACTGCATCATATTTTGGAATATTAGTAGATAACAAAGTCACAAGATGGTTGTGTAGGGTATGTTTAAAAGAAAAGATAAAGTACCTAATAATTCCAAATGAGACAAAGGAAAATATCAAATACACTATAGATACCTTAGATGATATATACAAACTTTCCGATGCCCTTATCATCAGAGCCAAATCAATAATGTAATAACAATAAATGCCCCTACAGTGCCACAAACACTATAGGGGCTTAACATAAGGTTTATGTTGTAACCTCACATCAACTTAATATTAATTTTACCATTAGCCTCCAATAATTAAAAGAATGTCTTTATATTTCATATGCTAAAGCAGATAGAAATAAATACAGAATACTCATAAGTGTCGGGACCAATTTAGAAGGATCTAGAAAACAACATCCTAAAACTATATAAGCTACTACATTCTCACCCTTTACCTAATTAAAATAGAACGTTTATTATTTGTAAAGGAAAATAAAAAATGCCATGTGGTTTAGTCCTAGTAGAATTAGTGCTGCAAAGAGTGAGGTTATAAACACTCTAAAGATTTATCAGACTAACTTTCCATTCATCAGCTAAATCATCCCATTCAATAACTTCATAAGAAATACCCATAGTTTGAGAATATTCTATTACCTTTTCCATTTCTATCTTCTGGGCTTGATCTATTAAATTAGGTGTTAGCCAAGTGCCTCCATCTCTTTTAATAAGTCTTTCATATATAACTTGATGATTTGCTTTTAAAAAAATAATATATTCAATATTCAAATCTTTAAGTACTGATATATCAACAATATCAATATCATTATTTTTATTAAATAAAATGATGTGCCCATCAAACAATACAAATTCTTCGTAAACAAAATAATTAACTGCTTTAAGTAATATATCTTGGTTCTCAATAGCATTAATAATTTTCTTTTCATTAAATTGAAGTCCACTATATTTTTTTATTAGATCGCTGCAAACATATATAGAATATTCGCCTAATTTCTTAGATTTTTCTATATAAGTGGACTTTCCAACTCCATGAATACCGCAAACAAATATCCTCTTAAATTTAAAACTCATAGGATTTGATCCTAAATATAAACAAAAGACTGTGGAGCTGATTTTATACCAAACTCTTTCAGTTCTATTGGTTCATCATATTTTATTACATTTTTTAACTTATAAGCTACTGCTATTTCTTTATCAGCAAAATATTCTACATATAATTCTTTTTCGATACCTGAAAACTTTTTAGTTTGATTCCATACATTCTTCGGATCATCAATTATTATATTATCTACTTCAGCTTCACCAATTACTTTACAAACTGGTGAAGTCGAATAAATTATAATTTTGTCTGGTCTCTTTTTAGTTATAACTCTTCTAAATTCAAATTTCTTTTCACCTTTAATTATTTTTTCAACGTATTTTGGATGAATTGATAGTAAAATAGTACACATTTATAACACTCCTCTTCTTATAACTATATGTTTGATTAAATAATTATACCCTCGGAATATCCTGACTTCTTCAGTACGTTATAAGCAAATTCATTTGCTACTATTTCAATACCCCTAGGAGCTTCTATCCCAAAATCTCTCATATATGCAAGATTAATCACTCTATAGTCAAGTTTACCATAATAAATAAATTCAATAAACCTATATTTATAAGAATAACGTTTAATTTCATTAATCTCGTGTTCCTCAAGCACACATTTATTTAATAGTCTCTCTAGCTCTGTAATATCTATCAAATCTGCATGCCCATAGTTTGACACTACCCCCATTGATGTGATAACTGATTGATAGTGTGCAGGGCTAGCATTATTTGTATCTTTAGTCCTATAGAAAAATATTATATCCCCCGCATTAGGTCTGTGTTTCCATAAATTTCTCCCAAAATATACTTTCTTCAATGCATTACCGGCTTTATTATTATTTATATATTTTGAATTATCTTCTGTTCTCAATATAGCATCCGGTAGTAAATGAGTGTGATACTCTGGTTTAATCGGCAATATATAGAAATCCTGATTGTTGGTTTGCAAAATAGGATATCCTTGATACCAATTTTCTTCAAATAACTTTAAGTTTCGTAATAAAACTATCTCTCCTGTATCCAGCATTGTAGTTACTTCACTAAATCCAAACCTAATAAAATAATCTAGCAGAAGCTCATGATGAGGAAAAATAGTTACATACACCTCATAAAGATCATTCTTAATGGCATTTTCAAATATTACCTTAAAAAATCTTTCTCCCATGTAATAACCATTCTCACTTATCTTAAAAGTCCCTATTTTTAATCTTCTCTTTGGTTCCAATGGATGTCTCATTTGATGGTAGTCCTCATCTTCTTTTTCTTCTTTTAAATAAAGAAATCCTTGTATACTCCCATCCGCGTCTCTGTGGGTATACACGGGTTCATCACATTTTCTGGAGAACCATCTCCTAAAACCTGGATAATCAGTTTTTAAACTTGAAAAAAAATCATCTTCTATATTACAATCTCTAAAATGCTCTTTTTTAATAGATAAAATATCATAATCAATTAAATCCATAAGTACCCCCCTTTGCCTATATTACTTATTTCAACAAAATATGGAAAAGTCCTTCAAATAATTATCGACAACTTCCGACAATACTGTATTATATTAATATTTGTTAAATTTTATTAGGCTAGAATATTCATTCTTTGAAAATGGTTATTATATCAATATAATTAATATATAATTGGAACATATTAGATACAAAAAAGCCCCAGCATTATACGAATACTTTAAGCACGTCAATTGAAACAAAGTTATTCACTACTAAATTATAAAGGTCATCTTTGCTAGTTGTTACCAACAAGTATCCTAGGGCAGTCTTTTTGTTATGCCAATCATAATGTTTTCTAAGCATGTCTACACTTAAATGTTTCTATTTAACAGATGAGTAACAACTTTACAGCATTCATAATTGTATTTAGAAAACTAAGTCTTTTACTTGATTAAATCAAGGTTTAATAGTCTTGTAATGCATTTGTAACCACCTTGAGATATTGAAAATATATAATGGGAATAGAAAGTTAAAAATATACTAGAAAGAATTTACAAGAAAGGTGATG
>JAQVYQ010000033.1 GCA_028708575.1 Tissierellia bacterium | reverse complement strand
TCTTATTCTCCAACGGATTTATATATGTCTACAAAATTTTTAGTCATTTTTGCTGTAAATCCCCATATTATATAATTCTTATATTTATAAAATAGAACTTGATGCTTACCTCTTCTAAATTTATACTTTTTCCCATTAGGAATAAGATTATATGGAAATTCTTCATTTTCAAGTGTTTGTATATCCAATTCATACCTATCCGGCTCATTATTTAGTAGAAATTCCAATGGTACTGTAAACAGATGATCAACTTCATCCTTATTAGGCTTTATTTCATTAAGATTTACTCCCTTGATTACTCCTAAGAAGCAATGGATTATCATATTTTCATTGGCAACTAGATAATCTAATTCTCCAATTATACTTATATTATCCTCTTCAATTAATAATTCTTCCATTGTCTCCCTTAATGCAGCATGCTTAAAGGTTTCACCAGTCTCTACTTCTCCACCAGGAAATGATACTTCCCCAGGTTGTTTATTTAATGTTTTTGCTCTTAGCTCATATATAATTTCCCATTGACCATTGTTTTCTATTAAAGCCACTAGTATGGAATATTTTTTCTCATGATCAATTGGTTTTGGAATCCTTCCACTAATATTATTCAAAATTTTGTCAATATTCATATTTGCCTCCAAACTATGAAGTCAATTAATATCTAAAATAATATCTGCAATTTTTAATAAAGTGTCATCTTTATGAAATAAATTTGTTACAGCACTTAATATATTACTTGATTTATCTTCATTAGGAATGTTTTTTCCACAGGACTTTATAAGCTGAAGTAACTCTTCATAGGAATAAATATGAAAAATTTCTATATCTAAAGATTCAGCTCTTTTTTCTAGTAAAGCCAATATTAAATCTTCATAATCAAAGTTCTTTTCAAGTTCTAAAGCAGAAGCTACTTTAGGAATAATATATTCAAAAATGGCTCTTTTATCTGGTATATCTTTTGTTTTAATAATCTCTCTTAATTTGTTTGCTTTTTCATCATTAATATTTATAAGTATATCAAAAAAATAATCTTCACCTTTTGTTTCGATATAGTATTTACTTCCCTTTAATCCTCGTAATGCTTTTATTGCATCATAATAACCAAGTTCTAAATTTCTTTTTGTTGCTTCCTTATCGAAATCAAGAATATTTCCCAGTTCCTCAGTAGGAGAAATTACTATTGCTTTTGTATTAGAGTCCAGTTTTCTTGTGATTCCCATAGCATTTGTACGTATAATAATTAAATCTTCATAACCTTTTGATTGAAGTAGTTTAAAGGGCAAATTATCGTAAAATGCCCCATCTAAATATCTTTTCCCGCCTAATTTTTCATTCTTAAATGAAGGTAAATATGAAGATGCTAGTATATAGTCTTTTATTTCACCATGTGGTATATCTTCCTTAAAAACCTCAACAGATTTAACATCTGTTAGATTGACTGTAACAATCCCAAAATCCATATCTGAATTTCTTAGCCTATCTTCATCTATATAGGTATTTAATAAATCCTTTAATGGAGTAATATCTAAACCTTTATCATTTATTACACCTTTTATCTTGTCAACTAAAAATGAAAAATCTTCTTTATCTAATTTTAGATGTTTAAGCCTTTCCACTTCTTCATCATTAGTACTTATTACCATAGAAAAACTTGTCTCTTGCCATAATTTATTAGCTAAATCAAAGTCCCCTTGTACTATCATGGCTCCATTAATTGCACCTACTGAGGTACCTGCAATGCCACCAATTTCAAAGCCTTCTTCAATTATCGCTTTATAAGCACCAATATGATATGAGCCTCTAGCCCCGCCACCTTCTAAAACTAAGCCATACATAAAATCACCTCATGAAATCTATGCTTCTAATACTTCTTCTAATTGTGATGTACAATGTGGACATCTTGTAGCACCTATTGATATTTCAGTCTTACAATATGGACATGTTTTTGTAGTTGGTGATGCTTCTTCAACAACATCTTCTTTTTTCTTAAATTTATTAAGGCTTCTTATAACAATAAAAATAGAAAATGCAATAATTAAAAAATCTACTATAGCACTTATAAATAATCCATAGTTTAGAGTTGGGATACTTGCTTCAGCAGCAGCATCAATTGTTGCATATGTATTCCCATCATCTATTAATTGAACAAACAAATTTGAAAAGTCCATTCCTCCAAGTAATAATCCTACTAATGGCATTATTAAATCATTGACTAATGAGGTAACTATTTTCCCAAATGCACCACCAATGACAACCCCTACTGCTAAGTCTATAACATTTCCTTTAACAGCAAACTCTTTAAATTCTTTTATCATTTTTCTTTTCTCCTTTGCTTTTTATTCATTATTTCTTATACCCTTTTTTTCAATATTAATGCATTACAAGCATTATGAAAAATTTATATGGTATAATTATTATAATATTATTTTAAAAACAAATGGAGGAAATTATGGCTAAAAGAATTAGTTGGCAAGAATATTTTATGAATATTGCTGAACAGGTGGCTAGTAGATCTACTTGTGATAGAGCATGGGTTGGTTGCTTATTGGTCAATGACGATAACAGAATTGTTTCAACAGGTTATAATGGTTCAGTTTCAGGAAATCCACATTGTGATGATATTGGACATACCTTAAGAGATGGACATTGCATAGCAACAATTCACGCAGAAATGAATGCCCTATTATACTGTGCAAAAGAAGGCATACCTGTTAAAAACTGTACAGCATATGTAACTCATTTCCCATGCCTAAATTGCACAAAAGCTCTTATACAATCAGGAATTAAACATATTTACTACAGAGACGACTATAGAGTTGATGATTATGCCATAGAGTTGCTTGAAAAGAATGGCATTGGATTTGAGAAGATTTAAATATAGGTAAAAGGTAATTCTTCGGCTGCGCCTCAGAATGGCATATGTTGTGTATTATGGACCTCCGAGTCCCTGCCATGTTGAACTAGCCGTAGAATGTTCCCAATCACACCGGCTATGCCTGTGCTCTTGGGTTTCCACTGTTCACTGTTCACTCTTCACTCTTCACTCTTCCCTATTACCTATCCCCTAATATAGCTTCTTTTGCTAATTGGTCTGCTTCTTCATTGTATTGAACACCAGAATGGGCTTTTACTTTTATGAAATATACGTCTAGCTTATTCTTTATACTATCGTAGTATCCTTTATAAGACTTGGTACCTTCTTTATTTGTCTTCCAATTGCCTTTTGCCCAATTTTCAATTCCTGTATAATCATAATGTATATAGATTGTATCTTTGCCCTTTTCTATTGCTTTATTCATTGCAATCATAGCACCTTTTATTTCTCCTGCTACATTTCTCATTTCTGCAAGAGCTTTATCGTCTTCCCTACCCTTATATGTCTCTTTCCCTTGATTAGAAATTAAAACAACACCATAGCTATATGTTCTTGATTCTAAATCAAAGCTACCATCTACATAAGCTATTATCTCATTTTCTTTCATACTTTCTATATTGGGGATACTAGAGCCATCTTCTGAGGCCATAAAAATTGCCCCCTTGGCTTTTGAGGCAGAATAGCCATCCACTTGGTTTATAAATACAAGGGCTTCTTCATATGATGAAAACTTCTTGAACTTAGCCCCTTTATATCCTATGACTTGTTCCTGACACTCTTTCCACGTATTGTAAATACCCGGATTCTTTCCTATATTCACTGCGTAATATTTTTCAGCCATACTTCACCTCTCATCATATTTTACACCTTCATAATACCGTAATTATATCCTTTTGTCGATTTATTTATAATGTTTATGTTATAGATACAATTTATAATTCACAATTATGTTATTGATTTATTTAATACTATGTGTTAAAATTTATATCGTATGTTAAATAATTAATTATCAATAGGAGGTTACATCTATGTCAACAGAGAATCAAATTTCAAGAAAAGACTTTTTGAAAAAGGCAGGTATGACTGTAGCAGGTGTCGCTGTAACAGGCTCTTTACTTTCTGCGTGTTCATCAGATACAGCCGCTTCAGCTGATACTTCTAAAGCTCCAGAATGGCCATTTACATATTCTAAAATAGACCCTGCAGTAGCTGAAGAAAGAGCTTATAAGGCTTATCACGAACAAGGTGGCTGAGGTGTTGGAGTAGCCGAAGGGTTCTTCGGTACATTAGCAGATGAAGTAGGATATCCATACAATCAAATTCCTACTGGAATGTTTATTAATGCTTCAAGCGGATACCAACAATCTAGTTTATGTGGTAGTATTGGAATTGCAGGAGCTTGTATTGGATCTGTTTGTGAAGGCGCTGATGCAAAAAAACTTATAATGAAGCTTGAGAATTGGTACAAAGCTGCAGAATTGCCTATTTATCAACCTGATGGTCCAATAGCAACAACTGTTGCTGAATCAATACAATGTGAAGTTTCAGTTGGTAAATATATGGAAGCTGAAGGCGTTGAGTACGGTGATCAAATGAGAAAAAATCGTTGTGCTGGAGTTGCAGCAGATTGTACTAGAAAAGCAGTTGAATTATTAAATGAATTTTTTGCATAAATAAGGTAAAAGATGTCTAATAGTGTATATTACATTATCAGACATCTTTTTTCAAGTCTTAAAGTGAAAATTCTAAGGATACTATGACTTGAATTTCTTAATATCATAGTATATAATAGGTATGTTACAAATTATTAGAAAGGGGTTTTACTATGAAAAAAACAATATCATTAGCTTTAGTATTAATACTTATAGCTGTTACTTTAGTAGGATGTGGTGGTTCTTCTTTAACTGATGGTACTTATACTGGAGAAGGTGAAGGAATGGCTCCACTTACAGTTGAAGTTACAGTTACTGATGGTAAAATTGCTAATGTAGAAGTTACAGAGCATGATGAAACACCAGATATATCAGATCCAGCAATAGAACAAATTCCTGCATTAATTGTTGAAAAGAATTCAACAGATGTAGATGCTATTTCTGGTGCTACAGTAACAAGCGACGCTATAAAAGAAGCTGTTAATAATGCTTTAGAAGGCGCTCAATAGTATAAATAATTAATCAAAAACGGAATTGAGATAAATCTCGATTCCGTTTTTTTATTTAATGAAAACAAATAGCTACTTAGAAGTGTTATAGACAGGATTAATACTAGCATTAATCACATTAGATTTTTTTATTAGTGAGTCTTAACAATTAATGATATAATGAACAGCAATGATATAAATTTAACAATTTATTTCAAAATTATTAAGACTTGAGAGGAGAAATTTTAGTGGTTGAGGAAAAAATATATTCAAGGAAAGAAGTATTAAAGATTGCTTGCTGGTAAAACAGTAGAATTAATTAATGCATATTACAATTTGTAATTCTTAACTAAATACTGAATAATTTGTATCCATATTAAAAATAATCGTCCTCAATACTGAGGGCGATTATTTTATTCATTCTTATTATCTTTATTTTTTACTAGCATTGATAATAGTATACCGATTTCAAACAATAAAAGCATCGGTATTGCTAATAATGTCTGGGAAATTATATCTGGTGGCGTCAAAAATGCCGCTACGATAAATATCACCAATATAAAATACCTTCTATTTTGTTTAAGAAAATTTATTTTCACTATATTAAATTTGGTTAGTAAAACCATAAGTATTGGTAGTTCAAATATGACTCCAAAAGATAGAAGAGTACTTAGAACAAATGTTAAGTAATTTTCAAAGCTAATAGCTGCTTCTATTTCATCAATCTGAAATCCTTGAAAAAATGAAATCATGGTTGGTACTACTATTAAATACGAAAATATAATACCTATGATAAAAAAGGCTGCGCCAATATATAGAGATGCCTTTAAATATCTTTTCTCCTTTAAATCTAATGCCGGGCTAACAAATGACCATATTTGATATAAGATAAAAGGAGCTGAAATAACAAATCCGCCAATTATAGACATTTTTAAATATGACATAAAAAGCTCCGCTGGAGCTATGTATATAAAATTAGTATCCGGTACTATATTAATAACACTTCTTACGAAATCATCTGAAAAATCGAAACAAACAAATACTGCAACTAATAGTACAATTAAACAGTATATTAACCGCTTTCTAAGTTCTGTAAGATGACCTACTAATGTTAAATTCTGTTCGCTATTTTTATGCTTCTTTTTTATCATCTGAATCATCATTAGCTTTTATATTTTTAGTATCATCTTTATCATCAGTGTTTAAAGCTCCTTTAAATTCATTAATAGCTTTACCTACAGATTTGCCTACCTCTGGTAGTTTCGATGGACCAAATATAACTAAAGCAATAACTAGAATTACAATTAATTCTCCCATGCCTAGCTTTCCCATATAAATACCTCCTTAAATATTGTACTTTAATTAACAATCCTTCTTATTTTATCATATTGAAAGTCTCATTACAAGCTAAATAAAACCCTTTACTCAGCTGAAGCACCAGTTGCTCCGTATGAATTCATAATTTTCTTCAAGCCTTCTGTTGTTTTAATTGTTCCGTCTTTTTGAATCCATAGTGCCTCAACATTTTCTTGTGATTCTACCAATGCTTTACTTTCTTCAAATGGCAATAAAAATGCAGAAGTTGATAAGAAGTCAGCAATACCAGAATCAGGAGTGACAATTGTTACTGCCCTATAATAATCCCCAGGCATTAAGGTTTCAGGATCTATTATATGATGAATAGTCTTGTCTCCCACCATATAAAACCTCTGATAATCTCCACTTGTAACTACAGAAGCATCATTTATATATATGGTTTCAAGTAAACTATTTGCATTAGAAACTAAAAAACTGTCTGGGTTTTGTAAACCTACTCCCCATCTTTCTCTAATATTATCTAAAGGCTTACCTATAGTCCTAATATTTCCGCCAGCACTTATAATAGCTGAGTTAAATCCTGCTGCTTCTATTTCCTTAGCAACTATTTCAGTTGCATATCCCTTTGCTACTCCACCAACATCAAGAATCATCTGCTTATCTTCTAAATATATAGTACTATTTTCTTCATCCACTATTACTTTACTAATATCAGTATGTTGATTTGCTTCTACTAAATCATCCATAGGCGGCAATTTTGCATTTTCAGGATCTGCTTCAGCCATACTTCTATATTCAGACCATATTTTCAATACTGAGCCTAAAGCTATATTTGTCTTATTTGATGTTTTTTCATAATGTTCTTTAGAAAACACAACCAAATCCAATAATTCTTTATCTACTTTTACAGGTTTAAGACCTGCATTATCATTTATAGTCTTTATATTGTTTATACCAACATAATCATTGTATTTATCAAATAAATTGTGGAGCTCAAACATCCTATCTTCTATTTGAGACATGTAATTTTCGAATTCTTCTTCTGTCTTTGTATAGCCTACAACTTTCACCACTGTATCAAATGTCCCGAAGAATGTACCTGAATACTTGGTGTATTCAGTATCAGAGACATTTGTACAAGCTGTCATAATGCTAATTGTAAGTATTATTATTAATAATATCGAAATAATTCTTTTCATTCTTATCACCCTTAACTATAATACCAAAATCATGCTAATTTATCAATAAACTTGATTTATCTAATTTCTATTATTAAATAAAAAAATCAGAGGAATCTACACTCCTCTGATTTCAATAATTAATTTAATTATCTTGCATTATCTATTGCTTCTGCAACTACTCCTTGATATCCTTCAACTGTAATAGTTACTGTAGAAGTCAATTCTGGAACATCAGGTACGTGTTGATGACTTGGATTAGCTTCTTTTACTGGTAATCCTGTTATTTCATCTTTAGTCTTTCCAGCCATCCATTCTTGGAATGCATTCATTTGCTCATACCATTCTTTACCTATTTCTGATGCTGGTACCATACCATAATCTTCTTTAAGTTCATGTTTAGTCTTTAATTCAGCATCTTTATTTGTTACTTTACCTTCTTCATCATAAGTAATTTTTACTTGTGCAACGTCAACAATTGTAGTTACTACTTTACCATCTGCATCAACAGCTGTTGCAGACATATAAGTATCAGCTTGTGCAGTTGCTGGCTTATCATCAGCAGCATCTTTTGAGCTTTCTATACCAGCTTGTACACCAAGACCAACCTTTTCTGCTCCTGGAGCATCTACTGCATTGTCCCATGCTTCTGCTACAGCTGCTAAGTAACTTTCAACTGTAATAGTAACTGTTGAAGTCAATTCTGGAACATCTGGTACGTTTTGATGACTTGGATTAGCTTCTTTTACTGGTAATCCAGTTATTTCTTCAACTGTTTTACCAATCATCCACTCTTCGAAAGCTGCCATTTGTTCATACCATTCTTTACCTATTGCTGAAGCTTTAGTCATACCATAATCTTCTTTTAAGTCTTTCTTCGATAATACTTCTGCTTCTCTATCGGAAGTTACAACCATATTTTCATCAAATGCGATTTTAGCTTGTGTAACATCTACTGTTACGCTTACAACTTTACCTTCTTCATCAAATCCTACTGCAGCCATTGTAACATCTGCTTGTGCAGTTGCATTTTTGTCATCAGCTTTGTCTGATGACTTTTCAATTGATATATTTTGACCTAAACCTACTTTTGCAATGCTTCCAGCTTTTGCTGGTTCTTCTGCAGGTGTCTCAGCAGGTGTTTCTGCGGGAGTTTCTACAGGTGTTTCAGCAGGTTTTTCAGATGTACAACCAACAAAAGTTACTGCTAATAATGCTATTACTAATACTAATGATATAATCTTTTTCATACACTACTCCTCCTTTAATATATACTTCTGTAACCCTCTAGAATTATAGCATAAACTGAAAAAAATAACAAGAACTTTGTTAATTTCTTATTTAACAAATTGGTTAAACACAATTCACTAGCTTAACTCCTTATTTTTGCACGTCCTTACTTAAATTCATTAAATGTATTAAAAACTTTTCTAAGAGTTCTTCTAAAGTTTTATTATTTAGTCTGCTTTTCCCTTTTTCTATAACTAATTTTTCTCGTTTTTCATCAAAAATAGGAAGATTGTTTTTCTCTTTATATTGACCTATCTTTATAGATATTTCCATCCGTTCTTCAAAGAGGCAAATAAGTTGTTCATCAATTTTATCTAATCTATCTCTAAAGTAATTTAAATCTTCCAAGATATATCTCCTTTATCTCTTGATTCCATTTATTACACCCATCATTTCATCTGTAGTCTGTACTGCTTTAGAACTTAGGGAATATGCCCTTTGTGTAGTTATCATATCTGCAAAGCTCTTTGTCATATCTACATTTGAAGCTTCTAAAAAGAATTGGTGTACTTCCCCAAACATTTCCTCGTTTTCTACAGAATCATATAATGCTCCATTAGCTGATGGCAAATATCTTCCTTCACCAAGGGGAGTTAAGCTATCTAAATTTTCTGGATAGAAAAGTATAACTCTACCTAAGTATAGAGATTCTTCATTACTCATTATTTCACCATTAGCCGATATAGTTACATCATCTATTGGCCACTTTTCTGCAGGGATTTCATAGTCTATATATAGTGGATATCCATTATCATCAGTAATACTCATGTCATTGTTCATATAGAAGCCACCATTTCTAGTAAGCATCAAAGTATTATTTTCATCTATAAGACCAAAAAATCCATTGTCGCTTATAGCCATATTATATTCATATGGAGATTCTACTAAAGTGCCTTGGGAAAAATCTATCTTTCCAATTCCACTTTTACTTCCTACATTTATTTGGTCATTGTTTAATAATTCTTGAAATGCTACTTGCCTTTCCTTGTATCCATTAGTATCTACATTTGCTATATTATCTGCAATTGAATCCATCTTAAACTGATTTGATTTTAAACCTGATTTGCCGATGCTTAGTATATTGTTCATTATTTCACCTATACCCTTCCTACTTCATTAACAGCTTTATTTAGGGTTTCGTCTGCTGCATGTAATACTTTTTGGTTAGCTTCAAATTCTCTTGAAATCTCGATCATCCTTACTATTTCGTTGATTACATCTACATTAGAGCTTTCTAAAAAACCTTGTTTTACTTCTCCATCTATTGCAAATGGAGCAGTATCACTTGTAAACAATGTGTCTCCAATCCTATTTAGATTTTGATAATCATCAAAATCATTTATTTCATCAAGAACTAAATACCCTTCCATTGTTACAATTTGATTTTCTTCATTTAATTTGAAATTACCATTTCTAGTATATGCTATATTTCCATCATTCATCTCTATTGTGAAAAAACCATTTCCAACAATGGCATAATCCGTTTCAAGTCCAGTTTCTAATAACGTTCCCTGATTAAAATTCTTATATACTTCATCTATTTGGTTACCAAAAACATAGGGGCCTAGTTCCCTTCTCCTGTCAATATTTCTTCCCTCTGTATAGTTTATCATCTGCTGTGTTTCTAATGTGCTTTGTATTATTTCTTGAAATTTATATCCAGAAGTATTAACATTTGTAACATTAGCTGAAGCATTTTCCTGTTTTGTTTGAAGTATATTCATATTTTTATTTATCGTATTTAGAGTTCTTATCATAGCATCTTCTCCTTAGGGTTCAATATCTAACACTTTTATTTCGGAAGGGTAAATCATTCCTAATTTTCTTGCTTCCTGTTCTACTAGGGAATTTAGTTTAACTGTATAAATGGTATTCATAAGAATTGCTGATATTATTATCCCTATACCTATTGATATACACAAATTGTACTTCATTTTTGAAATTTTTTGTAAATATTTCTTAATAATAATACCTCCCCCTTCTTCATATTAAGTATATTGCAGACTTCCTCTAATGTATAGTTTCCAATCTCATATTGTTCAATTACTTTTAAAGTTTCTGCATTATAGGTTGGCTTATAAGCGCTTTCCAATACTTGTTCAAAATCCGGTTCTTCTTTGTTTATTACTTGGGTTTCTTCTTGAAGCTCCACTATGGATTCAATTATTGGTTCTATACTTTCCATTACCTTAACATAGATTCTTTCCTCATTATTAGCATTATCTTTCCCACTGAATCTTTCTCCATATAATCCTAATATAATCAAAAATAATCCACATGCAATTAAAAAATTAAACATATTCTTCACCCTGCACTTTTTTTATAGTCTCTCTAAGCTTTATTAATACTTTACCATGTATTTGTGACACCCTTGGTATTGAAATATCCAAGATATATCCAATTTCTTTTAAGGAGAGTTCTTCTACATAATATAAATTCAATATGGTCTTTTCCCTATCCTTAAGCTGATCAATGGCCTTTATTAGAATTTCCCTAGTTTCTGCCTTCACCAAATTATCTAAAGGAGATTCTAAAGTCTCATCTTCTATAATATCCATTAGAGTAAACTCATCATTATCAGAAAATAAAGTTGCCTCAAGGGAATAATTTGATAAATAATGTACAGTCTCATGTATTTTTGATAAATCCTTTTCATTTATGCCTAATTCCCTGCAAATCTCATATTCATCAGGGGTTCTCATTAGTTGGTTTTGTAGCTTTCCCTTTGCTTTATAAAAGTCATTTAACTTACTTATTTTATCCCTAGAGACTTTACCGCCCTTTCTTAATTCATCAATAACTGTACCTCTAATTCTAAGAGATGCGTAAGTCTCAAATAGAACATTCTTACTAGAATCATACTTTTCAATGGCATCAATCAATCCTAGGACTCCATATCCTATTAAGTCTTCCTTGTCTAAGGCAGTGTCCTTGACCTCTATTCGACTTACCACTTTTTTCACTAAGGGTAAGTATTTTATTATTTGATCATCTTTATTATTATACGAATTTGAAACCAATGAAATCCCTCTTTATCTAATCCTATTTTTTCTCATCAAAACAAACAAGTATCTTATTATGGTTTCTCTTTCAATTTCAGTACCATCTAAAAACTTGACCCCATAACTATAATAAGTGCTTTTTTTGACTATATTAATCATCTTATGTAAAACTTTGCCCTTTACAATGATTGGTTCTTTATTTATATAAAATATTATAATTATTTCTTGATAAGGATCTAGACTATTCTTAGTGGAAAACTTTATCCCACCTGCACTTAAATCTGTGGTTATAGCATTTTCTGAAATCTCTTTTAAATCTTCAATTTTATCATATAAAACACTTTTATCCATCCTTAGAGAAACCACATTATCTGTATAATATATATCCATACTACAAGAAACCCTTACATCTTCACGTCTTTGAACTGTCTTATAATTGTCTATATTTGATATTTCATATATTAATAGATCTCCAGATATTCTATTGGATACGATACCATCGAAAGAAGTGCCTTTAGGACCGCTAAAAGTTAATCCTGTTATTTGGTCATCAACATGAAATATCTTTAGATCTCTCTCTTCAGATGTTGTGGAGATATATAGTTTGCCATCTACATAATCATGTATAAGTCCAAAGGTCCTATTTCCTTCCTCATCTAATAATTCAATTTTACTGTTTAACTCAAACATACTCATTTAATCACCCAAATAATCGTATTAGTCTATTTTTAAATTGTTTAAGATTAGATATATTGTTCGTGTAATTCTTATCTCCCAGTATAGCTGCACTTATTTGGTTTATATTGGAACTTGCTAATGCATCTGGGTATCTTATTACTATTGGAATCTGTTCCATAACAGCTTTATTTACTCTTATATCACTAAATATATATCCAATATTCTCTAATTCAACATTAAGAAATAACTCTGATGTTTTCAATAGTTTATTGAGAGCTTCATCACCTGTATCCAAATCAGGCACTTGATTTATCACTACTTTTACTTTGTTTTTTAGTTCGTACATTGATATAGCCTTTAATATCCTATATGCATCTGTTATAGAAGTAGGCTCTGGTGTAGATATGAGTATTATGTCATCAGCAAGTATTGTAAATGTTAAAGACTGCTTGTTTATTCCTGCACCATTATCAATTAAAAGTACATCATACTCACCTAAATTTGCTAAGTTTTGTATTATTTCTTTCTGCTTTTCTTTATCTAATTTCTCTAAGAGAAACAAATCCTCTCCACCAGAAATCAAATCAACACCATATGGTCCTTTAGCAATTATATCTTCTAAATTTAAATCATTTTCTATTAAGTCAAGAAGGGTTTTTTTTGTATCAATTCCCATTACTAAATGGGCATTACTCATTCCTACATCTGCATCCATTATTAGTACTTTTTTTCCCTTCTCTTGTAGTTTAATAGCTAAATTCACTGTTAGATTGGTTTTCCCGACTCCACCTTTGCCACTAATAATTGAATATATCTTAATTTGATGTGCTACTGATTTATCAAACTCATCATTATTACTAATCATTTCTCTTAATTTGCCTGCTTGATCATTCATAGAGATCATTCTCCTTACAATAATCAAAAACATTGTCTAAAGTAGCTAGTTTAATATCATCAGGTACATCTTGTCCATAACAAAAGTATTGTATTGGAAATGTACAATTCTCCATTAAATACCAGAGGTTTGAAATACTGCTTACTTCATCTATTTTAGTAATAATAAGAGCATCATAATTAAGGGATTTATATTTATCTAGTATGGAAGTTATAGTGTCTTTATCTGTTGACAAACTTAGAACCAGATACGTATGAATCTCTTCATTTATAGCATTTAAGTTTTCTCTTATCTCTTCTATCTTTTTCATATCCTTAGGGCTAGTCCCTAATGTATCAATTAATAATAGGTCACAGTTATTTAATTCTTCTACCTTTGCTGCCATCTCATTGGGATTGTTAGCAACTTCAAAATCTGCACCTAATATATTGGCATAAGTGCGCAATTGTTCCACTGCACCTATCCTATATGTGTCAATAGTTATCAATCCTACATTTTTTTTGTTTGCTATCGATTCTATTGCTGCTAATTTAGCAATAGTAGTAGTTTTACCTACTCCTGTAGGCCCTACTAATACATTTATTTTTCCTAAACTAAGCTTATTATTCAAAGGATTATCCTTCATTACTAATTTAACAAAGCCCTTTTTCTCTTCTAGAGTAAGGGAATCCTTGTCCTTACCTAATAGTTGTGAATAAATATTAATTTGATCGCTTAATTTACCCATCAAATCATTTCTTGGACCAAATTTAGTTTGAGACTTTGGTGTAAATGGTCCATTTACAAGTGGATCATTGCCTTTTTCATTTGGCTCCTCATAAATAGGTTCAATATCAGCGTATTTAGGGTTTGCCTTTGTTTGGGCAATATTGTCTACTTTAGTTTCTTTCTCTACTGCTACTGTAACTTCTAGTCCCTTTCTTTTAAAAGGATTATACCATTTGCCGATTTTAACTTCCCTTTGACTAATAATGATGGCATCAGCACCAAGTTCATATTTTGCTCTTATTAGAGCCTCTTTCATGTCATTTACTATATAGGTTTTAATAATCATATATTATCCACCATTCCTACAGCTTCTATTTCTACATCATTAGGCACTTCATTAATCGATAAAACTGTTGTATTGGGAAAATTAAAGGATATTAGATTTCTAAAGGCTAATCTAATCCTTGGTGATGCCAAGACAACAGGCTCCATTCCCTTTATTGTTGTTTCATTAATTGTTTTATTTAAATTATCAAAGAGTTTGTTTATCACATTTGGCTTTAAAACAGGCATTGAACCTGTCATAGTCTTTTGAATATTGCTAGCAACTAGCTCTTCTAAATCTGGATGGATAGTTATTACTTCAAGCTTTCCTTCCGTATTAAGATAACTTTTTACTATGGTTCTCTTTAGTGCATGTCTTACATTTTCAGTTAATAACTCAAGATCCTTTATTACAGCCCCATTGTCTGCTAAGGATTCTAGAATTGTGACCAAATCATAGATGGGAACTCTTTCTTTAAGTAAGTTCTGCAACACTTTTTGGACTTCTCCCAAAGTTAATATATCAGGTATTAGTTCATCTATAACTACATCATAATTATCTTTTATACCTTCTAATAATTTTTTTACTTCTTGTCTACCCAATAATTCTGGGCTATTTGTCTTTATTTCTTCTTTGAGATGTGTCACGAAGACAGTGACTGGGTCTACAATTGTATAACCATGTAGTTCAGCTTCATCTTTTTTACTATCATCAATCCACAACGCGTCAATTCCAAATGCTGGTTCCTTAGTTTTAATTCCTTCTATTTTAAAGTCATTGCTTCCTGGATCTAAGACTAATAGCTTATTTACATATAGCATTCCTCCAGCAACTCTATTTCCCTTTATTTTTATCATATATTCATTAGGTTCTAATTGAAGATTATCTCTAATTCTAATAGGACTTGCAACAATTCCCATTTCCTGAGCGCATTGCCTACGAATAGCAGTAATTTGATTTACTAAATTATCGTCTTTTCCTTCATCTACTAATGAAATTAGTCCATACCCAATTTCAACTGAAATAGGCTCTACTTGAAAATGTGTTATTTCTTCTACTCCTCTTGGCTTTGTTTGTCCGATTTTTATTGCCATGGCTCTAGCTTCTTCTGCTTCCAATTCCGTTTTTTCATTTTGTTTTAGTAAATACCCTATACTTCCTGTTGCAATTCCTACTAACAAGAAAGGTATTGTTGGAAATTCTGGCACTAATGATATAATCACTAAAACTACTGAAGTAACCATTAATACTTGGGAGATACCAAATAAATCTCCAACTACACTTGTACCAAATGTTTCTCCATTATCGGATCTTGTTACTAAAATACCTGAAGCAATGGATATTAATAAACTAGGTACAACATTTGCTAAACCACTACCTATAGTTAGATTTCCAAATCTATTTAAAGCTTCCATTATTTCCATACCCTGTAGTGCATATATTACTACACCGCCAATAAGATTTATAAGGGTAATAACTATACCTGCAATTGCATCCCCCTTTGTAAACTTACTAGCACCATCCATGGAACCATAGAAGTTAGCTTCTCTTTGTAAATTATTTCTCCTCAACTTAGAAGTCTCTTCATTTATTAAACCAGAGTTTAAATCAGCATCTATTGCCATTTGCTTACCAGGCATAGCATCAAGAGTAAATCTTGCAGATACTTCTGATACTCTGCTTGCACCGTTTGTTACTACGGTAATTTGTACTAATACAATTATTAAATATATAACTACACCGACTACAAAGTTACTACCAGTAACAAAGGATCCAAATGCATTAATAACAAATCCTGCATCTCCTTCACTAAGTATCAATCTAGTAGCCGAAATATTTAAAGCTAATCTAAACATGGTTGCTATTAATAGTAATGTAGGAAATGTTGAAAATTGCAAAACATTCTTTACAAATATAGATAGAAGAAGTATTGTAATGCCTAAGCCTATATTTGTGACCAATAACATATCTAAAAGTCCACTTGGTAAAGGTACAATAATAATCCCTATAATTGCTACAATTGTAAAAGCAATAATGAGCTCAGAGTGTTTTTCAAATTTACTTGATATAGTTCTTAAAATTACATCCATTATTATTCCCTACCTTAAATTTTGCCCTTGTTCTTTTCCTTTAACTTATAAACTAATGCAAGTATTTCTGCTACTGTTTGATATAAGTCAAATGGGATATACTCCCCAACTTCAACATCCTTATACATGGTACGCGCCAAAGCTACATTTTCTATTATAGGTATTTTATTTTCTTTAGCTATTTCTTTTATCTTAGCTGCTGTTTTATCTGCTCCTTTGGCAACAACTAGTGGAGCTTTGTCCTTTTTTAACTCATATCTTAATGCCACTGCAATATGAGTAGGGTTTGTTATTACTACTGTAGAAGTAGGAATATCTGACATCATCCTGCTAGCTGACAATTGCATTTGTCTTCTACGTCTAGCAGACTTTATCTGAGGATCTCCTTCCATCTGCTTGTATTCTTCCTTAATTTCCTGTTTAGTCATACGAAGATTTTTTTTGAATTCCCGTTTTTGGAATACAAAATCCACTATGGCTAAAACCAACATTGCTACTACAATATCATAAATTAAACTTGATATTAAACTACTTAAAAAAGTAAATAATTTCTGTGTTCCAATATTTCCACTATTTAAAATCTGTTTGTATGATTCTGTAATGTTTGAGTAGGCTATATAGAAGACTAAAATTAATTTTGAAATATTTTTTATTAATGTGAATACTGATTTTTTTGAAAATAAGTTTTTAAACCCACTTATTGGGTTAATTCTATTTAAATCAGGCTTTAAAGGTTCTCCGGTAATTAAAAAACCTGCTTGTGCAATATTCACAACTATACCAATAAGCATTGAAATCAATGCAAAAGGAGCTACTACTAATAATGAATCTATAAATTTATTGAAAAATATGGCTCTTATATTTCTAGACGTTATCACCATATTATAGTTAACACTAAGTGAATTCTGTAAAAACACAAGACCTTTCCTAAAAACATACCCGCCTAATGTTGCCCCTAGCATAGAAAAAGCCATTAAGCTTATTGCAGGTACTAATTCTGCACTTTTTGGAGTTTGCCCCTTCTTTTTGGCGTCACTTAACCGCTTGGGGGTTGCCTCTTCAGTTTTCGAATCTTTCTCTGACACTTAACCACATCCTTATACAGTGAACAGTGAATAACTAACAGTTAACAGTTATTGGGGTCGAACTTTTGGGTAGTTTGGGCTTAGGGTGACAATAGTTGTAGGAAGCCGTCTAGAAACTGGGGTAGTAGAGATAGTATGGATCCTGATTCTCCAAGGATCCATGAAACACTGACTAGCATAACCAAATAGCTTACCATTTGTTTTAATGGCATACCTAGCATCAAAACATTTATTTGTGGTATGGTTCTTGATATAACTCCCAGGATAACATCTACTACTAAAGCTACTACTATCATAGGTACAGCTAAGTTAATAGCTAATTCGAATATTTTAGTGAACATAGTTAGTACAGCTTCTACAGTTAAACCACTAAACGAACTTTCTCCCAATGGTACATATTCAAAGGATTTTATTAGAGTTTCTATTAGCTTATGATGTAAGTCCAATATGAAAAAAGCACATACTCCAATCCAATAATAAAAACTTCCATAGTTTCCTGCTTTAATCCCCATAACTGGGTCATAGGTTTGCGACATAGAGAATCCAGCTTGAAAATCTACAAGTTGACCTGCAATGTCCATAGTTGTAAACACTAAACTAGTCACATACCCCATGGCTAATCCTAAGAAAACTTCCTTAAAGGATATAAAACCTAAAATTATAAAACTATCAACTCCCTGCATTTCAGGAATTCCCATATATATAATCAAGGCTAAGGCCCCAGATAATCCAATCTTTAATGCATTGGGGATTCCCTTCATAGATATTACTGGACTTACAACTATAAATGCAGTTATTCGCATAAGAATTAATATATATTTAGAAATTTGAAATTCCATATCTACACCTACACAATACCACCTATTATCCTATAAAGGTTTTCGGTAAATTCAATAAGAGCATCTAGCATATAATTTCCAAATAGGAATAATGCTATTATTACAGAAAGAATTTTTGGAACAAAACTTAATGTTTGCTCTTGTATTTGAGTAACAGCTTGTAATAAACTAACAATTAATCCTACACCCATTGCTATTAGCAAAACAGGCATAGCAACTTTTAAAACCGTAATAAATGCACTTCTTATAATATCTATGGCCATTACTTGTGTCATTTAATCACCTCTATATAAAACTCTCAATTAAGGATTCTACTACTAGATACCAGCCATCAACTAAAACAAACAATAATATTTTAAATGGTAAAGATATCATAACTGGTGGTAGCATAAACATACCCATAGACATAAGTATACTTGCAACAACCATATCTAATACTAAGAATGGTATATAAATAATAAATCCAATACTAAAGGCTGTCCTCAGTTCGCTTAATGCAAATGCAGGAATAACTGTTGTAAGAGGAAGTTCCATAGGCTCTTGTACATTGTCACTGCCTGAAGCTCTTAAAAACAGAGCTATGTCTTTTTCTCTAGTTTGCTTAAGCATAAATTCTTTCATTGGTTGAGCACCAATATCCAAAGCTTCTTCTTGACTAATTTCATTTGCAAGAAAAGGTTGTATAGCTTCTTCATTTATTTGGCTAAAGACTGGCTGCATTATGAAAAATGTCAAAAATATGGCTAGTCCTATTAATATCTGATTAGGTGGGGATTGTTGGGTACCTAATCCACTTCTAAGAAAAGAAAATACCACAACAATCCTAGTAAAACATGTTGTTAATATAAGAAAAGAAGGTGCTAATGAAAGAACCGTCAATAAAATCAACAGCTTCACTGAATCAACCGTATACTGCGGATTTTCTTCTTGATTAAGTAATATATCAGTTAATCCAATACTACCTTCTGCATATGATATGTTTGGTATGATTGTTAATGTAATTGTAATTATGCACAATACTAAAATCCACTTTTTATTCAATCTTTCTTCCTCATTCCAAAAAAAAGATGGGTCTTGTCTTTAATATCGACAAAGTTATTCTGTCCTTCAAAATCATCAAGATAATTTTCTACTTCATCTTTGTCCAATTCCTTCAGGATTTGGTTGTTCTTTTCCGTCAAACTCATTAAGTAGTACTTGCCACAAACTTTAGCAATAGCTAAAGCTGAATTATTAGACACATTTACTCTTTCTATAATCTTAATCATCTTTTGATTTTGAGTTATATTTTTATTTAGTAACCTTAATAACAAATTTGCTAGAATAATCACTATTATTAAAACAACAATAGTTTGAATAATAGATATTATATTATTGAACGATAACATCAGTAATATATACTCCTTTAACAACAGTGTCGCCTAAAGTTGTATTTATATTTTCTATTAACTCACTTTTAATGCCTGCAGTTTTTGAATTGTCTAAAACATCATCATATGTTTTAGCTCGAAGAGTACTAATTATTGAATCTCTTATCTTACTTACATTTGATTCTATAGTCGGCCCACTATCTTCATCATAGTACATTAATGCTAGTGTGATTTTTACATAATGCTTAGCATTGCCATCCTGCTGTAAGTTTACAATAAATTCCTCTAAGGGAACTGTATACTCTCCAGTATCAGGTTGAAAAAACGAACCAATCTTCAATCCTTCAGATTCATCAGATCGACTCTGCATTACTACAATGAATAATGTGGTTGCCATCATTAACATCATTACTATTAAAAGTACAATTATAAGAATTTTAGATATATTTTTTTTATCTTTTACTTCTACATCAGCCACTATTAATTCCCACCTTTATCATCAAATACTATAAATAAATTTACTCTTCTGTTTAATGACCTGTTTTTTGGAGTGTCATTTGGAGCTATTGGACTGTATTCACCATACCCTCTAGCAGATAATCTATGAGGATCAATATTTGCTTTTTCAGTTAAATATCTAACTACTGATACTGATCTTGCAGTTGAAAGTTCCCAATTTGTAGGAAACTCCTGTATATTAATTGGAATATTGTCTGTATGGCCTTCAACTACTATATCATTATCAAATTCATTGATTAAGGGTTGTAAACCATCTAAGACTTTAATTCCTTCAATCCTAAGATTTGCTTTACCAGACTCAAACAGTATTGCCTCCTTAATATCTACAAAGACACCTTCATCATCAAGCCTTACATCTACACTATCCGCAAGTTCATTTTCCTCAATAAAAACTCCGATTTTTTCATACATTTCTACTATTTCAGGGGAAATCTCTATGCCTACTTTCCCTTGACTGACAATTGTATTTTCTTGCCCTAGTATTACTTCATCTCCTTCATAGACCTCAATTAATGAAGCACCTGTATTGCTACCAATAAAAGCATCTTGAATTGATGAAGTTGCACTAGCAAATTTTTCTTCATCTAGATTAGACATTGAATATAGTAATATAAAAAATGTTAGTAGGAGCTGCATTAAATCACTTAAAGTAGTTAACCAAGAAGCGCTACCTGTGTCAGTTTCTTTCTTTCTTATTCTACTCATAATTTACAGCCTCTTTCGCACTATCCGATTTTTCCTTAGAGGTCCATTTTGATTCAGGTGACAAATAAGACATTAATCTTTCCTCTAATAATCTTGGATTTGTACCTGCTTGTATTTGTAATACTCCATCCAGAATCATTGAGTATGTAAACAGTTCTTCATCTGTTTGTTCACTTAGATTACTTGCAATGGGTAAAAAAATCAAATTTGCTAGAAATGAACCATAAAATGTAGTAACTAAAGCTACTGCCATACCTACTCCAATTGCACTTGGGTCATCTAAATCTACAAGCATAATGATAAGACCAATAAGTGTTCCTAGCATTCCAAAACCAGGAGCAAGATCTCCCCATTTTAAAAACACAGCTTGTCCAGATCTATGTCTTCTATCCATAGTATCCATTTTAAGTTCCATTAATTCTTTTATAGTATCTGGTTCGACACCATCTACTACCATTTGTAATCCACTTGCCAAAAATTCACTATCCATTTCAGCAATATCATCTTCTAATGCTAATAAACCTTCTTTTCTCGATTTCTTAGCTAATTCAGTTAGCAATTCCAATAGTTCTTCCCTATTATCTTGCGCTGAAGCTACTAGTAATTTTAATCTTTTAGGAATTCCCTTTAAGGTCTTAAATGGGAAACTTACCAGTAATGCACAAAAGGAGCCACCGAGAGTTATCATAACAGATTCCACATTCCAAAACATACCAAGATTTCCCGATCTTTGGATGGACCATACTATTAGAATTAATCCTGTTATTAGCCCACTTACTGCAGACATACTTCTCTTTTTCAATTGCTAGACACCTCCGTTACACCATGGTAAATTTTCTTTTTAAATTCAATAACCTTTTGAATAATATCGTCACCACTATTATTTACTCTAATAGTTTTTCCATCTATTAGTGTAATAACTGTATCTGGTATTTCTTC
>JAQVYQ010000089.1 GCA_028708575.1 Tissierellia bacterium | reverse complement strand
GGCTTCTTGATCGGATATCTCATCACAAGAATAATCAGCACCTAAATGTTCATTTATAGATTCTAGTAATTTAGGATAGATTCTGTAATATAGCTCTGGATAATCCCAATTCATAATATAACCTCCTATATATTTATGATCAACTAATATCATAATATAATATGTAAAGAAGGCTTAATCTGACACTGTTTAATTATTCAGATTGCTAAACTGCGAATTATACAAGTTTGCATAGATCTTTCCATTACTTAAAAGTGTTTCGTGATCTCCACTTTCCACAATTCCATCATTTGTAAGCACCAAAATTTCATCAGCATTTTTTATAGTAGATAATCTATGAGCAATAACCAATGTAGTCCTGCCTTCCGATAAATCTTCAAGAGAATCTTGTATAGCAATTTCAGTTTTATTATCTAAAGCGGAAGTTGCTTCATCGAGTATTAAAATTGGTGGATTCTTAAGAAACAGTCTAGCTATGGAGATCCTTTGTTTTTGACCACCTGATAATTTGACTCCTTTTTCACCAACATAAGTATCATATCCATTTGGAAGAGTTAAAATATAATCATGAATACTAGCATTTTTAGCTGCTTCAACAATTTCCTCATCAGTAGCATTAGGTCGTCCATATAAAATATTGCCTTTTACAGTACCAGTAAATAAAAACACATCTTGCTGAACTAATCCTATGTTTTCTCTTAACGATTTCATTGTTACATCTCTTATATCAGTATTATCTATTGTTATACTTCCACTTTGTATATCATAAAATCGTGGAATCAAATGACAAAGTGTTGTCTTACCTGCACCTGAAGGCCCAACTAATGCAACAGTTTTTCCTGAATTTATACTTAAATTAATATTCGATAAAATCATGTCCTCACCAACATTATAACTAAATTTAACATCATGGAACACTATATTACCTTTAACATTCTCAAGATCAATTGCTTCTTCCTTATCAACTATATCTGGTTTTATTTCCATAACTTCAATAAATCTTTCAAATCCAGACTTACCATCTTGTAATTGCTGTTGAAACTCAGTCATTCTTCTAATTGGTTGCATGAAATAATTAACATATAATGTATATACAAATAAATCACCAACATTAATAGCCTCTATATAGACTAAATATCCACCTACTGATATAACTACTAAGTTCAATATATTTGTAATTATTCCCATACCAGCTAAATACTCTGCCATTACCTTATATGAAACTCTTCTTGCCTCAGAGTATTGTTCATTGCTATCTTCAAACTTTCCAATCTCATAATCCTCATTAGTAAAGGACTTGGATACTCTAACCCCTGAAATACTGTTTTCCAGTTGAGAATTAATATTTGCTATTTTTTTACGAATACTCCTGAAAGCGGATTCCATACTACTTCTACGTCTTAAAAGAAAAATTAGCATTACTGGTATAAAGATGAATAATATTAAGCTCAGTCGCCATTCAATACTGAATAATACGATAAAAGAACCAAGTAGCATCGTAAAAGATATAAATATGTTTTCAGGACCATGATGAGCAAGTTCAGTAATATCCCTTAAGTCATTTACTATTCTTGACATAATATGACCAGTTTTAGTATCGTCATAATAGCTAAGAGATAATGTTTGTAAATGACTAAATATGTCTCGTCTCATATCATGCTCTATTCTAACGCCTAGTAAATGCCCAAAATAAGCAACTATATAATTACTAATATATCTAATAATAAATAAAATCCCCATTATCATAGAAGCTCTAAACAATATATCCATCTGACCATTAGGTATGACATCATTTATCATATTCCTAGAATACAATGGAAATATTAAATCTAATATAGACATTAAAAAAGAAAAGAACATATCTATAAAGAATAATTTTTTATGTGGCTTATAATATGAAATAAATCTTTTTAACATTCCCTCACTCCTTATTATGCTTTGTGATATAATGAACTTCGGTAGATTACACTTGATTATTATATACAATAATATACTATTTTTCAATTATGCAATTCTTATACTTTAGGAGGACTTATGAATAAATTACTTGTTTTTATTACGACATTTATTATTCAATTTATTATAGCAATGGAAATGAATATGTTGGGACCACTAGCTCCATTTTTATCCCAATATTTTAATATTGATGATAGTTTAGTAATCAGATTTAGCCTAGGCTTTTCTGCAGTTGCTATACTAGTACCTTTTCTAGGAGTTTTAGCTGATAGACATGGTAAAAAGAGATTAATAAGATTCGCTTTAATAATTTTCTTATTAGGTTGTATTATAGCAGCCTTTGCCAATAGTCCAATAGCATTTACCTTTGGAAGAATATTTATAGGGCTTGGATATTATTCTTTAAGTGCAACACTACTCTCATATGTGTCTGAATTTATAGATTACAATAATAGAGGAAAAGCATCAGGATTATTAAGAATTGCATTTGGTTTAGCAGCTGTTGCTACACCAATTTATGCGTCAACTTTCATTAGTAAGACAAATGAATTAAACAGTGTATACTTACCAATCGCAGGATTAGGATTAATAGCTCTAATACTGTTAATTAAACTACCTGAAACTGAAATAAATGCTACAACTAAAGTTGATAAATCAGCCTTTATTAATATACTTAAAGAAAAGAAAAACAAGATGATCTTTGCATCACTTTTTTTTATTTCAACAAGTCCTACTCTATTTCTAAACTACTTTAGTATATATTTAACTAATGAACACTCTTTATCACAATCTGAAGTAGGTTTTGCTTATACAGCTATATATATTGGTACTATTATAGGCATAACATTCTCAGCAATATATTCTGATAGAATAGGCAAACTTAAACTAGCAAAGATATTGTTTGCTATTATGGCTATATCAATATCTTCAATATTGGTATTCAATAGACTAGAGTTAATGATTGTGTTTGCATCATTTTTCGCTGTAGGCCTAGACGGTGGTTGGACCACTTATCAAGCATATGCATCTGAAATTTCACCAAACAACAGGGCTGCTTTTATGAATATCTTCTATATGGTTAACGCCTTGACAGTTACATTTTATTCAATTGTGGGATCAATAATATATAATGCTGGTGGATTTAGATTAGTTATACTAATTGCATCAATATTTTGTGCAATTGGATTGTTACTTGTAAGTAAACTTTCAAAAATTGATGAAGTTAGAAAAAATGAAGACCATATCGACTAAGATATGGTCTTCATTTTTTCACATAGATTGTAATGTTGACAATAATCAAAGCATTCATTATTAGGAAGATAATCTTTGATTTCACTGTTTTCTTCCACAAACTTTATAAAATCTTTTACAGCTTTAATTACTTTATTCATTGATTCTTTCGATAAGTCAATATCTACTTCTTCTCCACTTTCTAAGAAGAGAATACTGGCCTTATTGACCTTTTTACCTAATACTTTTTCAACTGCATAAGCATAAAATAGCAGTTGTGGCTTGTAATAATTTATTAAATTATCCTTCTCTACTAATCTATTTGTCTTAATATCAATTATCTCTATCTCATTATCTACTATATTTATTCTGTCTATTATTCCAGAAATATAGCTATTATCCGTAGCTATATAGAATGGTTTTTCTTTATAGACTTCATCATATTCCTTGAATTGTAGATAATTAACATAATTATTTATATATGGCTCTAATTCATTATATGAACCATTACTTAACTCTACGCTATATTCCTTTGATATTTTAGTAATAAGCTCTTTCTTATCCATATTAGACTCATAAATCTCACAGAATTTATGAATAATATTCCCCTTATCTATAGCTGAAAAATAGGATTTATCTTGTGATTCAATTTCATCAAACTCAATTTCATTTGATATATCAAGCTTTTTATAGTGATTTAAATAATAACTTCTTTTGCATTTTTTAAAGTCTAAATATTGACTAATATTAAATCTTTCAATTTTCCGTTGATTTATTTCTTCTGTCTTAGCTAAAGGTATAAATGATTTATGATCTCCTTGACCATTATATACAACTCTTTTTATATTTAGTCTATCATCTATATTTATATTTACCTCACTTATTCTTCTAAAATAATCGGGGTTTAAAATTTCATCAATCATTGACTTAAATCCTTTTTTCTTACCTTGTGCTGCAATAATGAGCATTCCTTTAGCTCTTGTCATTGCAACATAAAGAACTCTTTTACTCTCTTCTTTTTCCCTCTCATCTTTATCCAATTTTATTAAATTATATATACCTCTGTTTTCATCTGTCTTAATACCAACTCCAATATCCTTATTAAACAAAAATCTTGGATGCATAGCTCTAATATCCCTAGCCATTTCTGGTATTATGACTACAGGAAATTGTAACCCTTTAGATTTATGTATTGTTAGTAAGTTAACAACATTAGAGTTCTCTGATTCTATTATCCCTTCTGATTCAAAGTTATCCTTTAATGAATCTATATAATCTATAAAATCCTCTAAACTAGCAATATTATCTCCTTCAAACTTTTCTAGTATATCAACAAACTTATAAATATTAGCAACTGCTTGTTTCCCATCTATTTTAAGAAGTTGTCCCTGGATAAAATATGTTTTCTCAAGCAATATATTTAGTAAGTATGAAGAATTACATATATCCTTATTACTATTGAAGTAATCTAGTAAAACTTTAGCATTTTTTATCTTTACAATTTCCTCATTATCAAAATTAACTACATCCTCATTTAGGCTTTCTCCAATTGCCTGATATAAAGTAGTCTTATTGTTTTTTAAGATGAAGAATATGCTTTCATCTGATATCCCAATCATTGGTCCCCTTAAAAAGCCAATAGTCGATACAGTATCATATGGATTACTAATGGCTTTAAGTGCATTAATTATATCTAGTATTTCTTGTCTCTTGAAAAACTGTCTGCTACTTGAATTATAGTATGGTATGCTATAATTTCTTAAAGCTTCTTCATAAAAATGATTTTTTGTAGTTGCCCTAAATAATAGGGCAATATCACCATATCCATATTTTTTTTCATCTACAAGTTTCCTAATCCTCTTAGCAATTAAATCTGCTTCATATTTTATTGATTCTTCACTTCCTGCCACAAATTCAGGATTTTCTAGTATTTCAATATCAATTTTGTTTTCAGAAGTGTGAAATGGATCTAATGCATCATATTTGCCTAACATTAGTTTTTCAAAAATATCATTTATAAAAACCATAACTGTATTTACAGTTCTATAATTCTTAGATAGTGTAATGCATTCTTCTCCAGTGGTCTTTTCAATATCATCAATGACATTATAAAAGACATC
>JAQVYQ010000088.1:2072-5336 GCA_028708575.1 Tissierellia bacterium | reverse complement strand
TGAATACCAACTTTATCTATTACAATATTTTTTGGATCTCGCATATCTATTACAGTATATTCTTTAATGTTATTACAGGCTTTTTTTAGTAATGATTTTTCTTCATGCTCAGTAGCAGAATCCATTAGTCAGTAGCTAAATCAAAAACTCCAACTAAAGATGGGAGATGCTGGTTTTTTAGAACTTCTTATAGGGATGAATTCAATACAATAAAACAATACAATAGCAAGAAATATGCAACACGAGCTGAAGCAAAAGAAGCCGAACTGGAATATTTAAATAAGTTAAAAGAAAATATTAATGTTCCTACTAAAATGACTTTTGAAGATTTATGGAATGCTTTTTTAGAATATCAGGATGATAAAGTTAGAATCAGTACTAAAGTTGGCTATAAGTATCGTGGTAAGTATTTAGTTCCTCTATATAATATTAAGTGTGTTGATTTTAACATTGTTTATTATGAGAATTGGAAAAAGTATATTAATAATCAACCTAATATGAAAGATGTTTCTAAAAATGATATTTTAAAAGTATTAAAAGCAGTTCTTAGATTTGGTATTAAAAGATATAACTTTAATTTTAATCAACTTCTAATGTTAATGGAAAAGTTTAAGAATCCAGATGAGAAGAAAACCGAGAGACAAATATATGAGTATGATGATTTTATAAAATTCTTATCTGCTGAAGATGATTTAAAATACAAATGTCTTTGGCAAACTTTATATTATTGTGGACTTAGAATTGGTGAAGCTAGAGGACTTACTTGGGAAGATATTGATTTTAGCAATAAAAGACTTCATATAAATAAACAAGTTTTAAGTATTGATAACTACTCTTCTAATTACTATGTCTGTAATCCTAAAACTGATTCAAGTATTAGAGAGATTCCTATTGCTGATGAGTTATTGTCTGACTTACAAAAATATTATGATGAAGTTTCCAAATTTAAAAACTTTGATAAAAAGTTCTTTGTATTTGGTAACGACTATGGCATTAGACCTTTAGCATATAAACAAGCTCAACGAAGAAAAGGAGAAATTGCAGAAAAAGCAAATGTTAAACAAATTCGACTACATGATTTCAGACACTCATGTGCTTCTTTACTTGTTAATAATCAAGCACCGATAACAGTTGTTTCCTCTTTTATGGGACATAGCAATACAACAGAAACTCTTAAAACTTATTCACATCTATTTAAAGGCAAGTTAAATGAGACTATGGATATAATAAATAACTTAAGTAAATAATGGGCAGAAATGCTCTTTTTTTGTGTCAACTGGATCTAAAAGTGGATCTAATGTGTATTTGTGTGTTTTATGTTAATGTTGCTTAAACCCTTTTAAAACCGTTAACAAAGGCATATTTAATTATTGCATTTTTTAACCTTTTTTCCACTCCTCTTTAGGAAATAGACAAAGAAAAACAGATATTACTATCTGCTTAGATCAAGTTTTTTGTTAAACTTTTTGTTTTGCTTTTTATTCGTTTTAAAACATTCTTAATTATATTCAAATTATTTATATCATTAATAATATGCTCTTTATTGGTATTAACTTCTATATCCCAGCATGTTGATAGAGTATAATCTATAAACAATGATTTGCATATTAATTCTTCATCTTCTTCATAAGAATTTGACATCATTTTTATGGTTTCAAGAACACTTTCTTCATTTATTTCGTTTTTTACAATTTCATTCTCTAAAAATCTAGCTGTTTCCATAACTCTTTCACCAATAAAACCATGTGGATCAATTGCTTTTCTTTGTGTTCCAGAAGATAATATATTATTGTGATGTAAATCTGCATGCAATAAATATATTGGTAATTTCATACTCTCAATTTCTTGATATAAATCATCTGCTTCTTCTATATAATGTTTTAAAATTTGATATTTTTCTGGATATTGATTAGAAGCATCAATTGATCTATTTAATATTTGTCTATATGATGGTAAATCAATATGTTCATTTAAACTATTATTTAGACTTTTTGCAACCTTACAAAATTCTTTTATTCTATCTTCTCTATATTCTACTTCGTGCAATGTTTTTCCTGGTTCTAATCTTTCAATTATAATAATTCCATCATCGGCATTACTATAAAAACATTTACAAGCACCGAATCCATTAAATTTATTCAACGCATTTGTTTCTCTTATTAGCAATTCATTATTTGGCAAGCTTACTTTAAATACTATTTTTCCAAAACTGTCACACTCAGCAAAGATTATAATATTAAAAGTTAAATCATTTAATATTTGTATATTTTTCAAATTAAACTTTTTAACATACTTATCTACTATATTTGGTACAATATTCAACCACTTTTCACCAGGTTCACCAAACATATTAATAATATTATTTTTATAAGTTTCTGGTATTTTTATCATATTTTATCTCCATAAATAAATTAAAATTTGAATTATTAATTTTTAATATCTGTAGTCATCTTTCTTATTAGAACTTTAGTATCTTCAGTAACATTATTTAATGTTTCTTCTGCTACAACATTTAATCCTAAGCTATCATTTAATTCGGAAGTATAATTCCCTTCTATTACATTTGGACATACAAGAGAAGCATATAAAATGATATGTTGAATATATTTATATTTATATTCTTCAACAATACCTAATTCTTTCCAATCATTTAATGTTTCTTTCATTGTATGAAAAATCGCCTTTAATCTTTTTAACTCATCGATCTTTCCACAAGTTGAATCCGGATTTTCTATATTATATTCATAGAAAGTATCTGGTATCACCCTTAATTTATTTGCTCTTGGTAAAACTTTGTATGCAAAGCTTCCATCCTCAAAAAATTCCCTACTTGTAAAACGAATATCTTTTAGTAAATCTTTTTTATATAATTTACTCCAGCATACTATAAAAGTGTAAAACTCATTATGATCGAATATTGCATTTAAGCAATCACCATCATACTCAATTATATCGCCTGTTGCTTCAGTTTTATATTGCCAATATGTACTTGGTAAAAAATTAAAGTTTAGAATATCTGCATTAGATTTTTTTGCCTCCTCATATGATTTTTTATACGCATTAGGATCTAATTTATCATCTGCATCTACAAAAGCAATATATTCTGTTTCAAGATTATTTGAAAAAATATAGTCAAGGCCATCATTTCTTGAAGCGCCCGCTCCCTTATTAACATCATGATTAATTACAATTACTCGATCATCTTTCTGTGCATATTCTTCCAAAATTTGTTTTGAAGCATCTGGTGATGCATCATTCACACAT
>JAQVYQ010000088.1:0-1972 GCA_028708575.1 Tissierellia bacterium | reverse complement strand
ATTCATTCCCCCTAACATATAATATTTTTTATCTATAAACCAATTATCTAAATCTACCTTTAGTATTTTCATTATTTCTTTTGATGACTAATTTTTTTGTAGCGACTTTCTCTGAAAAAGTCTCATCATGCTCTACAAATATCATTGTTGGATTATAATTTAAAATCAAATCCTCTATTTGCATTCTCGAAATTACATCAATATAATTTAACGGTTCATCCCATATATATAAATGTGCTTGTTCACATAAACTTTTAGCAATTAAAACTTTCTTCTTTTGTCCCTCACTATAGTTTTCAACATTCTTTTCAAATTGAACTCGTTCAAATCCAAGTTTTCTTAAAATTGATTTAAATAAACTTTCATCAATATCATATTTTTCTGCAATTTCTGATAAAGAACCTCTTAAATACGATGTATCTTGAGATACATATGATATTTTTAAATCTCTAGGTATATAAAATTGACCATTGTATTGAATATTTTCTCCAAGTAATAACTTAATAATACTCGACTTACCACAACCATTTTTACCTGCAAGTTGAACTCTATCTCCGCTTTCTACATAAAAGTTTAAATCTTCAAACAAAATATTATCTCCATAAAATATAGATAAACCATTAGCTTCTATAAGTCTATTTCCTTTAAATTCTAATGGATTTAATTTTAATTCTTCCATTGTTTCGATATTCTTTAATAATCTGGATTTTTCTTCAATTGCTTGTTCTTTACGATTTTGCGCGGCTATTGACCTTTTCATCATTTTAGCTGCTTTATGTCCAATATAACCTTTATCTTGTAATAAATCTCCACGAATATTATATTTAGAGGCTTCAGTTTGATTGGCCCAATTCGCAGATTGTCTTGCTGATTTTTCTAATCTAGAAATATCCTTTTTTAATTTTTCGTTTTCCGATAATTCAAAATTATCTTGTCTAGTTTTGTTTTCCCACCAACTTGAAAAGTTTCCCTGTTGAACTTCAATATTAGAGCGATTTATAGATAATACGTGATCTATACATGCATCTAAAAATTTTTTGTCGTGAGAAACTAAAATGAAACTTTTTTTACTTTTTAAATATTTTGCAACAGCTTCACGAGCACTTACATCCAAATGATTCGTTGGCTCATCTATTAGCAGAAAATTATTTTCTTTCAAAAATAAGATAGCCAATAACACTTTGGTTTGTTCACCTTTACTCAAAGTTTCGAATGGTCTTGTTAATATTTCATCATCCATTTCTAGGAGAGAAACTTCTCTTTCCAACCTCCATCCTTCATAATCTACTTCGAATTCAGGATTTATTAATTTAGCAATTTCGTATGAGTTTAACTTTTTATTTTTAACTTCAAATGGAAAATAATCAAAATTAACATCTGCTTTAATTTGACCGTCATACTCATATTTTCCCATTAACAAGTTTAGAAAAGTTGTCTTTCCTCTTCCATTTCTTCCTATAAAACCCAACTTCCAATTAGTATCTATTGTAAATGATACATTATCAAATATGTTATCCCAGCTACCATCATATGAAAAACTTAAATTTGATACATTAATCATAGACATATAATCGCCTCCTTTTATCTATTTAATTATACACTATTTTCCCGTTTTTTTCACTCTAATAACTAAAAAAGAGGGAACTAAAAACAGGTCCTCCTCCTCCAAAACGAATTAAGTAAGAATAATATATATAAATTGTGTTATAAAATAACATTTAATTTCACGATTGTCAATACATATTATTTGTTAAAAAATTAAATACAAAATAAATTTATATATTTTGTATTTATATTAACTCATTTATATTTTCCCTTATATTCCCTATTTTAAATTAGTGGATCTAAAATGGATCTAATCACTATTTTGGGCATTTTTTTGAGGAAAAGAAAAACTCGCGTTTTCCCTTATATTTACTGGGTTTGCGAGTTATTTACCACAACATTGTTTATATTTTTTACCACTGCCACA
>JAQVYQ010000087.1 GCA_028708575.1 Tissierellia bacterium | reverse complement strand
AATTAAATCCTACCTCTTTGACTTAGTAAGTGTTTTTATCTCCTCTAAGGCTTCCTTAAAATGTTTAGAAACTAAAGAAGGGTTTCTACGAATGATATTAGTCGCTACTTTATATTCTTTGTCCTTTATAGAAGCTATGTTTAATTCTATCTTTTTTAGTTCAGCTTTAAATTCATTTAGATTTCTCAAAATTTTGGATAACTGTACTATTTCTAATTCAGAGGAAGATAAATCAACCTTTAATTGAATTTCTTTAATAGTTGTATCAGTCTTTTCGTTTAATAGTTCCAACAAGTTAGATTTCATATCTCTTCGATTTTGTAGTTTTTCTAATATAAAGGTTTTCTTGGATTCATCTTGTGTTTTAATCTTAAATTGATATGATCGAATGTTTACATTTATATATGCCTTAATTTCTTGAATGTGTTTTTGGAATTCATCTGAAGTTTGATTTATGTCTGATGTAACTTCATTTATTTTTAATTGTAGTGAAGATATAATCTTATTATTTTCTGTAAGTTGTTTTAAAAGCTTTTTCATATCCAAAGTAGATTGAATAGATATTGTTACATCTACAACAAAGGTAATTGTCAATATTAAGCTAATTGCATCTGCTACATAGTACGGTGTCTGAAGTATTAATTCTTTTATTAGTGGATGTAGTATCTTTACTAATAAAACTGAAAAGATCCCCCATCCAAGAGATATAAACAGGCTTATGTGTCCATTTAAGTTGAATTTATGATGGCTGTAATCCCAATATCGCATATGAAATATCTTTTCCATTGCAACACCAGTTACATACTCAAGAATACTTGCTCCAAGTGATCCTGATATATAGATTAATGGTATGCTCTCTTCAAAAGGCAAAGTTAACCATAATATTATTATAGCGCCAAAACCATAAACTGGTAGTCCACAACCATAAAGAAATCCTCGGTTAACCAGCTCCTTTCTACAAATTGAAACATAACAACATTCCCAAACCCATCCTAAAAAACAATATGTAAAAAATATTAAAAGCCATTGTGATAATGTATAATACATCTAGTAATCTACCCCCTTAAATTTTAAAATGTGAATTACATAGATTAATATTTTCCAAATGTGAACCTGTTTTTAATTGAGCTGGTGATATACTTTTTGTTTAACCTATACATTATTATTTCCATCATTGAACAATATTTATCTACCAGAACTATAATTAAAGATTCCTTATATTTGGGTAACCTTATGGTTAATGGCCACATATGTTTTAGAATAATATCTTTCTCTATTTCATCCAACTTGAATCTTTCATTAGCATTTTCTAAAGCAGTATGTGGATGAGTAAAACCATGTAATCCTATTTTTAGCTTAGTAATATGCCAATCATATAGGAAAAAGTCGTGGAGTAATCCTCCTCTAGCCGCCGATTTATAATCTAGACCTAAACGTCTGCATATTAAGTAACTTTTATATGATACACTGATACTGTGTTCTAAACAGCTTACATCACCATGTTGTATATATTTTTCCATTGATTGTACAGCTTCATCTTGTAGCAAATCACTAATATACATTTTATATTCATCACTAATGCTTGAATCTAGTATTGATTTCAATTTTGAATTTTTCAATTCTATCATCATAAATCTCCTTTAAATCATGATCAACCTGAATTATTCACAGCGATAAAAATAAAAGTTATCACCATAATCTATCTTGAAAAGTTTCAGTCACTAAACGCAACAAAATCTTGCTAAAATAAAGTATACCACTTCCTTGTTTGGAACATTCAGTTTTTTGAAACTTTCAAGGTGCATTTAGTGTTATTGTAGCTTCGACAGTAACCTAATATTATCCAGAGTTTCATAAAATTCTTTCTGATAAGGACAACTGCTGCAAAGCTTGAATATAATATATCTTGCTGCACGAATTACTCTAGAGGCTATCTTAATCAGCTTTAATCAAATGGTGTCTATCTGCATTTTCCTCATGCTTTTAGCTAACACACGTCTAAACCAATTAAATAAATTACTTAAACTTCGCAGTTGTAAAACTGCCTATGAACCTTGAAAATTTAATATTATTTGACAAACAAATAGCATGAAACCTGTGTTTTTGGTATAATTGAATTAGACAAACAACTATCAAAAACGGAGGCTCATGCTACAAGGTTCACAAGGGGTTATTCGTGTGCGAAGTTTGAGTAAAGTATTAATACAAATATTCTAAAGTAGGTCTTTAACCTCGTTTGAACTCATTCTCTCATCATTTTTTATTTTATCCCATATTTTGTCTTCCTCTTCAGATCTTAAATATAGTTCTTGTCAGATTTAGTTTTTAAATACAATAAAAAATCTATTACCTCACTAGCTTTACTCTCAGGTATTTCATCAACCAATTTTTTTATTCTATCTTAAGCATCATTCATAGTACCACATCCGAAACATTCTGTCTTAATATTATACCCTAAGTTCTATAAACTGTCTTTAATCTCTGTAAGTTTTTTCCCTTATAATTATAATAAGAACATATTCAAAATTAAATATATCCTATTGTTTATGCTATATTTAAGTGAAATTAATATAGAGCCTACTTTTATAATTGGCTATTAAGGGTATAGTATATATAAGAAATTCCTAAGGAGGTCTTACTAATGAAAGTTAAAGATATAATGACCAAGGAAGTAGTTACAATCAAAGAAGATGATACAGTTAAAGATGCAGCAAGAATTCTAAATGATATGAATCTTAGTGGCTTGCCTGTTGTAGATGAGGATAATAAAATCAAAGGTATAATAACTGATGGAGATCTCCTAAGAAGAGTATCCACCATAAATGGGCCTTCATATGTTCAATTATTAGGAGGCGGTTTCCCTCTTGAAAGTAAAAAGGATTTTTTAGAAAGACTAAACAAATCCATAGGATATTTAGTTAAGGAAATGATGACTAAAGATGTAATCATAATTTCAGAAAATGCTGGAATTGAAGAAGCGGCTACTTTAATGGTCAGTAAAAAGATTAAGAGAATCCCTGTAGCAGATGATAAGAAAAAATTAATAGGCATTATTTCAAGAAAAGATATAATGAAACATTTATTTGACTCATATTAAAAATGAGGCATATTCTAAAATTGAATATGCCCTCATTTTTTACAAATTAATAAAAAAAGAACAACTAGCAAAACAGTAGTTGTTCTTTAAATTTATTTTATATGTTATATCTTTTATTATTGGATGAAAAATATTGATAAAAGTATAATTAATATAAACAAGGCAAGCATAAGCTTTCCGAATAAAGTTGCTAAATTTATAGTGACTCCTAAGCCAACTCTTTTATAAACAAAAACTGATGGATCATTTTCATTGTAGTATAAAAGCCCTCCTAATTTCCAACTATCATCATCAGAATCATAGCTTGCTACACCTGAACCAGGAAGCTTTTCACCAGCCATTCCTACTTTGACTCCAAGAATCACTGATACGATTAAAACTACTGCACTAAGACCTATAATCGCCCAAGTTAACAAAAAGCTAAACTCTGTATTCCCAAAGCTTAAATAGGTCAAACCTATTTGTATTAATCCTATATATGCAATTGTTATAAGAGCAAAATAAATGGTCCATATTCTCCGAGCCAGCAAGTATCTTTCCAGTGATCCTTGTGGATCTTCTGGTTCTAATCTCTGTTTAGCTACTAGATATGCTAGATTTGAGAGGAAGATGGTTGCAAACATGAATAAATTTATTAAACTAGGCATTAAGGCCACAGTAATGCTTTTCTCTGAGAATGAGTCGGCTTGGCCTGCGAAATTAAAATGTATAGGAATCATCTCAGGTAATTTATCATAGTTATTGATAATATATGCTGAACTTAAGACTATAATAATAAATGGAATTAGATAAAGCCATAGTCCGTTGCCAGCCATTCCAATTTTCTTACCAGAAACATTGATTGACTCACTAATTACCTTTTTAGGGCCAAGATCATTCCATTGTATTTTAAATTCCTTCAGTTTCTTATTTCCCCAAAGAATTGGAAGCATTATCAATACTACTGCTAGCAAGAATAAGATAATCTGTAAATAATAGTTCTCTTGGAATTGGCCAATAAAAAAGTACATGAGAATAGCCAAAACAATTCCCAGACCAAGTACATATAAAATGTATTTTCCCACTATGTCTTTTATCTCATCTCTAGCTGAGTTTTCTTTGGAGAATCGAACACCTAGATAAACTCCTTGACCAGAATATTTAGGAATAAAGCTCTGGACAAGAGCCACAATTAATATACAAATTGAATAGGTCCATTGTAAAAATTTCACTTCATTCATTGTATTGCGCCTCCTTGATTATAATGTAGTTCTATCTAGCAGGCAAAAGGTCTCAAATGAATAATAGTTTCTGAATACATATATATGGCTTATTCTTTAATTTGAGATTTTTCAAATTCTTGAATTCTATCATATGAATCTTTAGCTATATAATCTTTGCTAAATACATTTACTATTAATTCATCATTGCTATTATAGTTTAAGTATAAATATTCACCTAATATTCCTGTGAAATAGGATTGCTCCACATAAGTTATACCCTCTATTACTCTATATTTTTCTACATCTTCTTTTATAGGTTTATTATCTACTAATGGACCATCATTTTTATTCCAATCAACTTTATATCCTAAGGATTCAGCTACAACTCTTAATGGTATAAAGGCTCCATCAGTTTCAAGCAATAATTCTTTATCAGTTTCTATTGATACTCCGTTAATAATTATAGTGCTTCTTTCTTTACCCTCTTTTATTTCATTAAAGACTTTATCTACCAGAATATCCTTTATATCCTCTGAATCAATTGAAAATTGTCTAATACCAGATGCATATGCTGCGATTTCGTACAAATCGAAATACACCACAATTTTATCACCATCTATATAAAAGTTATAATCTCCATTCTTATTTGAAATAGTCTCTTTATAGTCTTCGAAATACATATTAGGATCTTTTTCAATTTCCTCAAATATCAATTCTTTTATTAGTGTATTGTAATCTGTATTTTCATTAAATAAGTCTTTAAATTCATAAACTTCTCCTGTGGAAATATTAGAATTAAAACATTTCAAATATGTCATGCCATGAGCGCCGCCTGTATAGGAATAGTTAGTAAATTTCAGTGATAATATATCTCCTTCTTTTACATAATCATAAAATATATCTAAATCAACTACTGCTGAATTAATAACTTCTCCATTTCTTATTGCTTCCTCTCTTATCTCTTCCATGGATTTATCTATAGCATTTGCTTCTTCTATAGCATCTAAAGCTAAACTTACTACTTTTTCGTTTAGATTTTCTGCTCCATTAAATCCTTGAAAAGTTGGTATAATGACATTAATGGATTTTGTCTCTGTTTTATCTGTGATAATAGAAGGTGTGACCTGAAAATTGTCCACTGCTAAAGCTACTGGTGAAAATGATATAATTAATGTTAATACTAATAAATATGATATTATTTTTCTCATACTATTACCCTCTTTCTTTAT
>JAQVYQ010000086.1 GCA_028708575.1 Tissierellia bacterium | reverse complement strand
AAAGTAGGATATTATTAGATATCCTACTTTTATATAGTAGCCAGAGGAGGACAAGTATGGAATCATCTTTTAAATTAACACCTACAAAACCATCGTCTAAAAGAAGAATAATAGTAATCTTATTTTTACTATCAATATATATTCTAGAAAACTCTCCCATAGTAAATTTTATAGACAACTATATATTTACTTACATAATCAAGCCAATCCTATGGACATGTATTGCAATTATAGTCTGGCGAATGCCGAATATAAAACCTAAAGCAAAACTAAAAAATGCAAGGATGCTAAAATTCTGGGCTCTGTATTTTGGAGTAATGTATGTGATTATTACAATAGTAGCAGGATTAATCGATGGATTGGGCAATAGTCCATATGATCATTCTCCAAAAGGTATATTAATAAATATTATATTTATTGGCTCAGCTTTGCTAGGGAGAGAATTCATAAGGAATTATTTAGTTAATAGCTTTAGTAAAAAGGATAACTATTTAGTATTTATATTAATAGCACTAGTAATGACAATAACAAATTTTCCCATAAGTAAATATTTAGATTTAGCTAGCGTAAAAGCTTTAGTACAATTTTTAGCCGAGTTTTTTATCCCAGAGTTTTCTCATAACTTTTTTGCAACATACTTAGTGTTTCTTGGTGGACCAATTATGTCATTAATATACTTAGGAATTATTCAAGGATTTCATTGGTTGTCACCAATACTTCCTGATTTAAAATGGATAACATCTGCATTAGTAGGTATACTTTGCCCTACATTTTTTCTCATGTCAATGCAATCAATATACTTAAATGCATCAAAACAAATTAAAAAAAGAGAACAAGAAAAGGAAAGCCTGGGAGGTTGGATTATTACAAGTATTATATCTATTGCAATTATATGGTTTGCAGTAGGGGTATTCCCTATATATCCATCAGTTATTGCAACTGGCAGTATGGAGCCAATGATATACCCTGGAGATGTAATAGTGGTAAAAAAAATAACAGAAATGGAAGGAGTATATAATCTTAAAGTAGGAGATGTAATACAGTTTAAAAGAGATGCTATATTAATTTCTCATAGGATTACAGAGATAAAGAAAAGTGAAATAGAAGGAATAAGTTTCAAAACTAAAGGCGATAACAATTCAAGGGAAGATACGGAATTAGTTGAACCTCAAGATATAAAAGGAAAAATTATTTATACAGTACCAAAGGTAGGTTGGCCTACTCTTCTAATAAAAAGTGATAAGGATATATATTTAGATGAGATTAAATTCTAGTAATAACACTAAAGTAGTATAAAAATAAGACGTTTTAAGTAAGTAGAAGTAAACCTTTGTATGGATTAACTTAATCTACTTATGTTTATAATTTAATTAGAGATTGACATATAGTCAAGATTAATTAAAGGAGTGGATAAAATGAAAAGAACAAAATTTTTAGCTTTAGTGTTAGTAGCTGCTATTGCACTTATGGGTGCAGGGTATGCTTGGTGGACAGACACATTAGTTGTGGATAGCACAGTAAACACAGGATATTTAGATGTTGATTTTACAAGCTATTCACATGAACCATCATCCGAATGGGTTAAGGTTGCAGACCATCATATTAAAGCTCTTGCTGATGATGGAGAGGATTATCCTAATGGAAGTAGGGATAATGTTGTTTTAACAATAAATGATATGTATCCAGGTTCCTATGTAGAACAAACAGTAACACTTACAAATGTGGGAACTATGCCAGTGAATTTGTCACAAATCGATATTAATAGTGATGCTGATGACGATATATTAGGAAAAATGCATATTACTGTAAATGATTTTGAGTCCACTGATTTTGAAAATGGCGTTGCAAGTGTTGAATTAGATTCATTTTGGTGGGGCCATAATCATTGGTACTGGGAGGAATGTACATCTTCATGTCCAAAATATGATGGAGGAACTGATCCAGATCCAGATCCAGATCCAGATTCCAAGTATTATTTAGAACCAGGTGAAAAGACAGACTTTGTAATAAGATATGAACTTGATGAAACTGCTGATGACGATATTACAGAAAATAAAGATCTTACATTCCAATTAACAATAGAGGCTACTCAATATAATTATCAAGAAGCTCAATAACAATTAAAGAATGATAAAGAAGAATAGCAGGTTTATACCTGCTATTCTATTAAATAATTGTACATATAATGTGATTTATATACTAAGATAGCATAAATTAAATATATAATTAAACCAATTCTAAGGAGTATAAAATATGAAATCAAAAAAGCTAAGCATTAATAAGATAATTAGAAGCAGTATATTATTTATTATTAGTATAGGTATCCTTCTATGTTCATATAAATTATATGCCAGTATAGAGCATACTCAATTTGAATCAAAAGAAATAGATATATATTCTTATAATAACAATGCTAATGTAAATTACACTGTATCTTTAAATCCCAATAATTTATATAACACAAATTCCTTAGATGGAGGGAAAATATATATATCCAGTTTAGTAGATTTCATTGACACCAATTTCATATATGAATATAAAGGAGATACTAATACTGATATTAAAGGAAACTACATAATTACAGCCAAAGTACAGGGCTTTACTATTCAAGATAAGAGCGTAATAACCATATGGGAAAAGGACTTTCCAATAGTCAGTAATAAATATTTTAATTCAGCAGATAATACTTTTTCAATCACAGAAAATATCAAATTAAACCTATCTGAATATAATGCATTTGTAGAAGAGATTATAGAAACAACAAAAATCAATTGTGATACTTCCCTAACTCTACTTATGGACATTAACCTAAAAGGTACAACTAATAAAGGAAGTTTTGAAGAAAATATTACTCCTAGCATAGACATTCCTCTAAATATGGCAATGTTTCAAATTACTACTACTAACGTAGAAAAGCCAGGAGCAATAGAAGAAACTATCCAAGTTCAATTACCAGTAGATAAAAATCAAGTCATATTCTATGGAGCTATTATAGGGATTTGTACCCTAGGACTAATATTCCTAATATTCTTCACACAAGCTGCACCTAAAAAAGATCCATTAGAAAAAGAGCTAAGTAAAATATTCAAAAAACATGGTGATAGATTGGTTGCCTTAAGTGCTGATGTAGACTTTACAGATGCTAAATATGTAAGAACTATTGATGATTTAGTAAGACTTGCTGATGAACTAGAAAGACCAATTTTATATAAGTATAGTGATGATTATAAAATGATAAATACGCTTTATGTAATTAATGGCGATGAGATATATGTATTTGATATTAAAGAATTAATGCCTATAGAAGATGAACAAATAGAAGAAATTATTGAACAAATAGAAGTGAATAGTGAACAATAAGGGAAGGTTTATACTTGGTTATTTAGTATTATGTGAATTATTCAAAAGTAGTATATTAAATTAACCCTATGTATGACGCAAAGTTATGGCTCTTGGGATAAAATATTAGTGGAAAGCTATATCCAATAAATGGGGTGAATATATGAAAGGGCGTAAAAGGATTTTAAAAATTATCTTGAAGGTTTTAATAATTACTATTGTTGGTGGATATTTTACTAGCAGTTTAATAGAATCTACTTTTGCCACTAATGCTAATAAAAGTCCGGATGTTCTAGTTACTATAAATAGTGACGGTAAGATATCTCAACAGGGGAATCTCTTTGAAGGACAGCTATATCCAGCGACAGAAAAAGATGCTGAAAAAGGTATGGGAGGAATTAGTGGGGTTATAAGAATCAGAAATAACTTTAAAAATATTAAAGTAGAAAACATGGCAATAGGAATTACAGGAATGGATATAAAAAGTGGATATTCAAAAGAAGTAGTGTTTGATTCATTTCTTGAATTCATTAATTTGAAGATAGAAAAAGGTCTTGTATTATCCTTTGATAAGACATTAGTAAATTATAAAAATCTAGGAAATATCCTATATAAAAAGGGCAATGATAAATATGAGGGTTTTACTTTAGATGAAGAAGATAAATTTACTATAGCTAAAGATAGTAGTATTGACCTGAAATACACACTTCATATGGTTCCAGAAGCAGGAAATGAGTTGGAAGCAGTTACAGCATATATGCCAATATATATAAACCTTATGGAAAACATTACAGATGATGATGATGATGACGACGATGATGACGACGATGACGATGACGATGATGACGATGACGACGATAAAGACCGTGATAAGGATAGAAATGATAAAGAAGAAATCATAGATGAAGAAGTTCCTGCAGCTGCCCTTAATAAGGAGGATCATTTCCAATATATTCAAGGTTATCCAGATGGGCTTGTAAGACCTGAAGGATTAATTACAAGAGAAGAAGTTGCAGCAGTATTCTATAGACTACTTGATTCTGGATATAGAGCAAGTATATGGACACAAAAAGAAGACTTTACAGACGTAGAACCCAATAGATGGTCTATAAGACATATAGGAACCTTAGCTAAGGGAAATATTATTGAAGGATATCCTGATGGCGATTTTAAACCAGGCAATTTCATTTCAAGGGCTGAGTTAGCAACAATATCATCAAAATTTGATAAATTGACTCCTTCTACTAGTAATAAGTTCTCAGATATTGAAGGTCACTGGGCAAATAATTATATAAATTCAGCAGCAATAAAAGGTTGGGTAAATGGTTACCCAGATGGTAGTTTTAAACCAAATCAATATATAACAAGAGCTGAATTTGTTACACTAGTAAACAATGTGTTAGATAGAGGGGTTCATAAAGATAATATTTTACCAGAGATAACAAAATTCCCAGATTTACTGGAAACAATGTGGTATTACGAGGACATGGTGGAGGCAACAAATAGTCATTACCATGTAAGAATTGAAGATAAAACTGAATTATGGACTGAAATATATTATCCACAATTAGATTTATAAGATAAAACTAGGAATTTTCCTAGTTTTTTTATTTAAAGAATTATTTTGAATAAATTTTAGAAAATTAAACAAAATAAGATTAGATAGTTTTTTGAAAGAGGTGAGTATAATAGCTAGAAAAAGACCTGTAAACCCAAATGCAGCAAAAGCTTTGGAAGATTTAAAGTTAGAAATAGCAAATGATTTAGGAATAAGTAATAGTTTAAATGATAATAATTATCCTGCAAACAATATCTTTACTGCTGGGACCGTTGGAGGTGAAATGACTAGAAGGTTAGTTGAAAATGGCGAAGAACAATTAGTCGATGAAAATAATAATAATATTAAAGAAAATGAATAATAATAAATTTATGTAACATAATAATATTATGGTTTGTCTATTATGTTACAATTTTTAATTAAGGATTGCTCCATAAGGAGGTTTAATATTGAAAAATAAACCGAAGCCAGATGATAGAAGTGATAATGTAGAAAAAATACAGTATACAATTGACCACACAATCTCCAACTACAGGGAGACAAAAGATTCAATTAATGCGACTGATGACCCTAAAGAAAAGCAAGATTTAATAGAAAAGCAAAATAGAAGATTAAACTCTATTGAAGGCAAGAGAAAAGAAATTAGAGAAGAAGCAATTGCCAGAGAGAACAATTACAAATAATAAAAGACCCTCAGATT
>JAQVYQ010000032.1:10980-23310 GCA_028708575.1 Tissierellia bacterium | reverse complement strand
AATGATAAAAGGGGTCGGTTCCTTTTTATCATTTTACGACACATAATACTACAAATATGTCCCAAAGGTAGATTTTATTATCTAAGCTACTCTTCCAATATACTCCTTACATCTTCTTCCCTTTCTTTCAATTGATTATTTAATAAATCATGATTACTTCTTAAATCTATTAAAATACGTTTTATTCTGGATAAAGCACCTTCTACATTTCTTAAGGAATCCTTTATTTTAGATTGAACAAACCAATCCACAAAGAATCCATCAAAGAAAAAATCAGCAAAGGTTGTAAATCCAGAAATATTGACCTTTATATCCGTAAATTTATTAACATCAGACAATTCCTTTTCAAAGGATTTAAGTAAATATTGAACCTCATGAGCTGAGTTATTTGCTCTATCTATGGCAGAATGCTTAGCCATATCAGATATTAAACCACCACCTAATATGTCCCATGTACCCCATCCTCTAGCTGAATCTAGATGCTTTTTCATTTCTTCAAGGGAAGTAATAGCCCTTTCACCGGAATATATAGCTTCATATACTTCCTTTATATCTAATTTCAACTCATTTATACTATCTAAGTTTTCTCTAAGTCTCCTACCTTCTAGGCTATTATCTTTTAGTAGAAGTGTTTCCTTTTCTTTCATAAGTTTATTATATCTATCTTTTACATCTGTGAAATTTATCAATTTATTATCTATTTCTTTTATTTCTTTTTGTAATTCTTTTATTGATTCTTGGGATTCTTCATAACGTAATTCAGCAGCTAGGAATTCTTCTTTTTCCTTATCCAATCTATCTTCCTTTTTTCCTATTATAGATAAGAAAATCGCATTAAAACTTAGCACCTCAAGTTTTTCCACATCCTGTTTTTCTTTCATTAATTCATTATATAGATTGTCTTTTTTACTTCTTTTTCTTTTCAATTCATTAAGTAGTATATCCTTCTGTGAAGCTAGTTTTTCTTTAGCTCTAATTCTCTCTCTAAGTTCATATATATCCTTATTGATTTCAGTATACATGTAATCCCTCCACAGCTTATGTATGTAATATTTTTATTATCTTACAACAGCATTATTTTAAAGTTTATTCTCCTAAAATATACTTCCATATAAATCGGCCACTAGGACATATTCAATAAAAATGTGCCCCTAATTAAATAGAATTAGAACAGTTTCATCTGTTCAAAAGAATTAGCTTCATTGACTCTATCTATTTTTAACTCATGACTTGAATTAGATTTAATTATTTCTTCAATAGTATTATTAGAAGTCTTATTATCCAGCCAATAATCCAAGGCATAATCTTCTATTATTAAAGGCATCCTTGAATGTATCCCATTCATATAACTATTAGCTTCTGTTGTCATTATTACGAAAAATAGCTTATTATCAGCTATTTTAAATATACCTCCCAAAGATGTAATATTTCTTCCTGGTAGATATATTTCATGCTTTACTTTCTTTTTATTCCCTTCATTCTTCCACTCATAAAACAAATTAACAGGAATAATACACCTTGTATTGTGAAAGGAGTTTTTAAACATAGGTTTTTCAGCTATGGATTCACTTCTTGCATTAATAATAAGTTTGCTTTCCCCACTTAGAGTGAATCCCCATTTTGCAGTTTTTAAAGCTCTACCATTATCATACATTACAATAGGTGCATTTTGAGAAGGATAAATATCACCTTTCTCGTAATTATCTACTTGTCTTTTTAGTATTTTATACTCTCTTATCAAATCTTCTATATCGCTATCTAGCATAAATCTTCCGCACATAGAAACCTCCAGGCTTACATCTATTTTTATTAGTTAAAATCTTAATCATATGCAGGTAGTCAGGGTTTAATTGTGTAATGCTGATTTTATTTGCCTATCTTACTAACTATTATTTTAACAGTACAAGCAATACATAGTATTGTGCCAATAAAATTAACTGAAAGTAATAATACAAAAATAAAATCTGCAACTTTGCTTAATGTATTTGGGCTTGTATGATTATCAAATCCTGTATAAAACTGTGGAGCTGTTTTGGCGAAAAAATAAAGAAATAAAAAGGTAATAATGAAAGATAAAATTGTAAATAGATATACTTTTTTTATATTAATATGTTTTCTCACTAATTTGCACTCCCTCATATGTATTATTTAATGCCATTACTCATAAACATTATGTAAATAAAAAAATACTGGAACTCTATCATTTACTACTTGAAATTTCCCATAGGTATAAAGATGCCACAGTACAATGTGGTGAATATCTTTCTCTGTACTTTTTGAATTCATCTTCTGTTAGATTTTTTAAATCATATAGTTTCATAATACCTCTTCGAATGCCAAGATCCTTAAAGCTTAGTATATCCGGTCTTTGCAATGAATGTATCAGAGTCATTTCAGCTGTCCATTCACCTACTCCTTTAAGTTTTACTATTTCCTTGATTACTTCCTGGTCACTAAGATTATGTAGGTTTTCAAAGTCTATTGTCTTAGTAACTGCTGCATTAGCTATTCCTTTTATATAAGATGCTTTTCTAAGGGACATCCCACATTTTTGAATGGACTCTAAGTCAATTTTTTCTGTATTTTCAGGAGTTATTGATTCAATTAATTCAGCAAGCCTTTGCTTTATAGTAATCGCTGCTTTTGTAGATATTTGTTGACTAATTATACTTGAAATAAGCCCTTTGAATATATCTGGCTCAATTTCTCTTTTTATCATACCTATTTTATCTATTTCAGCTCCTAATATAGAATCTCTCTCTTTTAAGTAATCCAATTCCTTTATTGTATAACTATAATAATTCATTAGCCGCTATGCCCTCCAATTAAATCATATTTATTACCAATAACATCTACTGTTACTGTAAAATCCACTATTTCATCAAATTTGATATCTTGGACATTTCCATTTTCAATTATCACATTATGTTTCCTATGAAATAAAAATCCAATTGCTCTCTTGCATCTTCAAAAGAGTTGAAGAATCTTATCTCTAACAGTTGTTCCATATTTATTAAAGGTTCATTCATAGTTTCAAGATGAAATAAAAACTCTTTCATATTATTTGCTGTCCTATAAACATTATTACTTTTATCAATATAGCATATGGGTGCTTCTAAATCCATTATATCGCTTGATGAACCTACTGTTCCAAAATATCCTTCATTCTTATCTATTGCAAAAATATCAATTCTTGGAACAGAATAAAAACTAATCTGGGGTATGCAGTCATCAAATATGAAAAATATAGAATTCTTTTCTTCTATCATTAAATACTCATCTTTATATTTAACTGGCATACTATTAATAGTAGTTCCAGCTTGAATTAGTTCTATTGGATTACCTTTATCATCGGTACCAATAATTCCAACAGATCCATTTAGAGTTTGGAAATCTATATATTTTTTCATATACTAATTTCTCCTATATATCTGTAAAGCTAGAATATCTTCAGTTATATTCTTTGTATATGAATATGCATCTTCTACTCCCTGATTATAAATAAACGGACCTAATTCCTCTAAAAAAAATTCTAATATTAACTGAGATGCTAAATCCCCTAAATCCTCATCTCTTTCTTTATAAAAATAATTTACTATTGTTTTTCTCATTTCTTCATTTTTAGCTTTATCTATCTTTATTTTTCCCATTTATCTGCTCCCTCTTATGTGTTTTATAAATTATAGTAAACTACTACTTCTTGCCAACTATATATAATATTCAATCCAATAATAAATAAAAGGATTTCACTCAGCTGGGTTTTCGCATATTCCTACAAATAACAAGCTGCCATTTTCTGCCGTAATGCAATAGATAAAAGGACGGTCAAGGATCATATCTGCCCGATCTTCTGGTAGTGCTGCCCCTGCATAATCAATTTGTGTAAATGCAGCCGCTTCTACTCCGTTTTCATCGATAGCTATATGGGTTTCCTGCTGTACATCAGTAATATAGGCCATATTTTCTGTAATCCCACTAAAATCTGCATCAGCTGTAAAGGCAGAGTTTACACTTAGAATTTTTAGTATATTATTAAGCTTAAGTTTTGATTCAAAACTAAACTTAGGTATTTTCCACGCTACCTGGCCATTGAAGTTTTCTCCACCTTCAAAAGTTTGTTTCATTCCCTGGGGAGACGTAATTAACTCATAAGGAGATATGCCTTCATCAGGAAGTATAAATATCATCTTACCTGCATTTTTCAGCGCTAAATTGGCACGAGTAAAACCATCCCCTTTTGCAAATCTAGCTGATCCAAAAGTCTGATTCATAAAATCAGCCTTTACTTCATTACCATTTGAAATATAAAATATATCCTCTTTCGTTTTATCCTTATCAAAACGATTAATCCACTCATCATAAAAATATATAGTATTTAATATGGATAGGATTTGTTCAGCATCAGTTTCAATAGTTGGGGATATTGTCCCATTGGTATTATCAGATACCCATTTGCTCATAAGTTTCCCTGTTTCACTATTACTAAAATCTACACTATGGGAACTTGCGTAGAAATTATCTGCTGCCTGTTCTGCAAAACCCTCTTTGTATTCAATTTTTTCTCCATTCATATCATCATCCAGCCAAATTGAGTTTGCAATTTTAAGCTTTCCTATTTCATTATCTTTGTAAAGAGTCCTATACAGATTGCCACTTTGTTCTGCAAGTTCTTGACTTTCTGTTACACATAATAGACTCAATAATTCAGCCTCTGTCTCATTTTCTGCACCTGTAGCTGCTATAGCCAAAGCATAATACAAGGAAAGTGGAGAATAGTTAGTGTTTTTACCTGCGTCATTAAGTATTAATGATCCTGTTTTGTATGAAAAATCATTTATTGCTGCCATAAAGCTGTCATCAACTGGATTTTGTTCTCTAATATCCCATTGTCTATCATCCTCAAAAGCATAAGCCACAGGATATACAACATCCAAAATGAGTCCTGTATCTGAACTATCGTTATTAACTCTAGAAAATAAAAACCCTATAGCTAATATTAATAATACACTAACGGCAGTAGTTACCCGTTTATTCTCTTTTATCTTTTCCTTTTTCATAGAAAAATCTCCTCACTTTCTAACGTAAAATACAAAGAATATGACATTAACAGAATTGTCATTCCGAGTGAAACGAGGAATCTTAGGTTCTAAACATAGATTCTTCGTCACTACGCTCCTCTGAATTCCAAAATGTGCTAACGTCGTCTAAATTTATAGATGTACACCCAAGATAATGCCATAACAGGCAGTAAGAATTAATTTTTTGCTCTATTTGTTATTTATATAGACAAAACATCCACAAATGATATAAAAAATTAAGACAACAATTCCTATTGGCATTTCATTAATAATTTGTCCTGTTTGTTGTGTTCCCATATAAGTTAGATGAATTGCAGGTAATGCTCCTAATAAACTACCCCAAAAGACATTCTTATTTAGAATAAGACCACTAATAAAAAACAAGGCTAACCAAACTATAACATACGGTGAAATAGTTCCAATATTGCTAATTGCTACTACTCCATATAGAATTGCATAAATAATAGCTGGTACATAAAATACAATTTTTCTCATTTCCAACCTCCAAAAAAAATAAATAATCATTACTTGTAATTAATAAAACTTGAGCTATTATTTATTTATAACATGTTTAGCTATATCATAATCCCTTTTGTGTACATAAATAATATATTGATAATTCAAATCCATATTTTGCCCAAATGAGCCAGTTCTGGCTCTGTTGCCTACTCCACCAAAAAGCGAAGAAGACATTGTATTAATAGTTCTAATATAATATTTTATATTGTGTCGTGATAATATTCCCCTGATTTTAGCTTGCTCTTTCATTGAATAAGTTGAAAATATTTCTATTCTATTAAAAATAGTAATCACCTTCTCACCACCCTAATTTAGTTTTACTGTATGTAAATTTACTTATACGAATTAATTTCAATTAATTCAAAACTTACGCTGCTTTAACCTCTTGTTTAAATTATACTACAATATTTCCTAAAAATAATTCTAATATTGAGTGAAAAATAAAAACTTTATGTTAAAAAAGCACCTACAGTATGGTAGATGCTCTTTACTTTATAGTAGCATTGTATCTTCTATTCAAGTTTTATTACATTACTATTAATACTTATTGATTCTATCATTGTAGTATCAAAAGGCTGATCTGCAAGTGCTTTAAGATATATATTCTCATTATTTGTAAACGAACTAATAAAAGTTATTTCTTCTATTGTTCCATCACTCATATTGATGAAAATCTTAGGTGACTGGCTATCATCATATCGCCCTGTTCCTAAGAGTGTGACCCCTATTTCTGAAACAGATATGTCTTTTAATTGCCAAGTTCCAAAATCTAAATCAATACTAGTTTTTCTTTCTTGGCCTACTGATTGCAATTCAAATTCTACTTCCCAATCACCCTCTATAAGTTTACCACTTGATACAAAATAACCCTTCATGAAAGTTTTATCAAGATCTTCTCCTGACAAGTCAAAGACATACTCAAGATAATCCCCTCTACTCATTGTATTACCCGATTGATCTATGCCAAAATGAACTGTAGAAGGACGAATTTTTAGATCATTACCTTCAGCATCCGTAAAATAGAAGTATCCATGATCATTCCCATATCTTGTCCATTTGGTCTGAATATGGAGTTTATCATCAATATATCCAATGTTAGAAATATGCATAAAATCAATTTCCGGAAGCTTAATTATTGATTGTTCAGCTTTTAACACCTGTAGAATCCCCTCATCCTCCCATGAATCAAACATTCTACCACTTCCACCTGCAACATGCTCCATATTTAATGGTATCGTATCAGGTTTGATATCCCGAAAGTCTGCTAGATTAACTCCTGTATCTATTCCATCAAAAACAAATGAATTAGCAATGAAGGACTTTAGTATAATCACTAATTTATTACCATCCAGGTCTTGACCACCATTGGTCTGTATTCTAAATGTAGCTGTTTTAGTTTCTTCTTCATAATCAATGATTTGTGCATTGAACAATGATCCCTCAGATAATGAATAATCATATAAATCAGTATCATGGTTTAACCTATCTGAAGTTATGTCCTGCAATATCAAATAAATCACTGCCATTTCATCATCATTATAAGCTGCAACAACTTCCATTTTAATTCCATTATCTTCACTTGCTGATTCAATAGGTTGAAGCATTGGAACTATTTTAGGATCTACCTTTGATATAATTTTATCGAAATTTGAAACAGCAACCGCTAATACACCAGTAGAAATTAATACACATATACCAATTACTATAGCCAGTCTTAAATTTTTCTTACTATTTCCAGTAGAGCTTTTGTCTTTTAATTGTTTACGGACTTCACCAGCTATATCATATTCGGGGGTCTGAATAGTATTAAGCTTAGAACTAATTATATACTCATCATAATCTTTTTTCATTTCTGTCCCTCCAATCTTCTTTCATAGGAATTTTCCAATTCAAATGCTTTTATCAATTTATTTTTTGCTCGTTCATATCGCTTTCTCAACGTATTTGCAGGAACTTGATAGATTTCCTCTAATTCCTTATAGCTTTTCCCGTCAATAATTCTACTAAATATTAATGCCCGTTCTGGACCTGTAAGTTTTAAAAGTGCTTCTTTTAAATCTTCATCTATAAAATTTGTGGATGTATTTGATTGAATATCCTTTGTTTCCGGTATTAAAAATAAGAGCTTTCTTTTCCTTAAAATATCTATACATGTAGTATAAGCAATCCGATATAACCATGCAGACAGGGGATTACCACTTTTAAAACTTATTCTTTTGTTATATGCTTTAATAAATGTTGTTTGAACTGCATCCTGTGCCTCATGATAGTCACAGAGGATATTATGACAATATCTCAATAATTGATGTCCATATAATTCTATTGCACATTCCAATTCATATTCTCCTCCAGTGGAGAAGGTACTATTTAATATATCTACATCCATGCCTCCACTCCCTTAAATTAATAAAAACTAGCTTTCACTTCTAATACGTAAAAAGGATATGTTTTGTGACTTTAGTTTTAATTATATTATATTTTTATCAAAAAGGAATCCTAAACCAAATTTTTTCAAAACAGTACTATAATAATAGTATTGTAAACACCATAATTTCTTAATTTACTATTGACATATATAGATTATCTATATATTATATATGTATAGATAATCTATATATGTAGAAAGGAGCGTAAAATGAAAATAAGCAAAAATTTATTAAGTGGTTCTACTACTATGCTTTTACTAAAATTACTTGATAATAAGGATATGTATGGTTATGAGATGATTGATGAATTAGCCAAAAGATCTGATGATACATTTACTTTAAAAGCTGGTACACTTTATCCCCTACTTCATTCTCTAGAAAAGGATGGGATGTTAATTTCTTATGAAGAAAATCCAGATAATTCTAGAGTCAGGAAATACTATAGTATACATAAAGATGGTAAGAAATTATTAAAAGAAAAGGAAAAAGAATGGAAAATATATTCATCAAAAATTAATAAGGTACTTGAAGGAGGTGTAAAATTTGAAGGAATCTAATAATAGAGTTCAGGAGTATATACACTCAGTATGTAATCAGATTAGATGGAAGAAATCACATATTTATATTTCAAATGAGCTTGAAAATCATATTATTGATCAAAAGAATGCATTTGTTTCACAAGGATTAAAAGAAGATAAGGCACTAGAAAAAGCAATTGCTGAAATGGGGGACCCTATAGGTGTTGGAACTGATCTAGACAGAATACATAAACCTAAAATTGAATGGAGTATAATAGCTCTTACAAGTATAGCACTTCTTCTAGGATTAGTAGTCCAATTTATTGTTTTAGGTGATACTGGTTTCTCCATAGGTAAAAGTGTTTTTTATTCTATTCTTGGTATAGTTGCTATGATAATAGCTTATCTTACTGACTATACTATAATTGGGAAATATCCTTATAAACTATTATTTGGATTTCTAGCTATTGTTTTTGGTATTGCTATAATTTCGCCAACTTATCAAGGTAGCTCATTTTACCCAAAATTCTTTTTACTTTTATATCCTACTATATTCACAGGGATAATATACTTAATGAGAGATAAAGGATACCTCGGAATAGCACTTTGTGGAGTACTAATGGGAATATCATATATAGTATTATTACCATTTGCAACTTATTCAACATATGTATTATATACTATACTCTCCTTAATATTATTGACATTTTCAATCCTAAAAGGATGGCTTAATATAAATAAAATTAAGGGGATGTTACTTATATATATTCCTGCAATAGTTGCTGTTACATTTATACTAATTAGTAATCCATATCTATGGTCTAGAGTTATAAATGCATTTAATCCTAATTTAGATCCTATGGGATTAGGATGGCTGTCAAATATGACGAAGGAAATAATTAGTAATGCTAAATTTATTGGTGAAGGATTAGGTACAAGTTCAGGATACATGGTACCTGATACATATACAGATTCACTATTAACTTATTTAATCCATAGATTTGGCTGGATATCACTTATACTTATAGTTTCAGTACTAGCTTTATTAATGATTAAATCTTTTAAACTATGTTTAAAGCAAAATAGTATACTAGGCAGTTTAGTTTCAATTTCGGTAGTTCTAACTATATCAGCACAAATTATTATTTATATAGCCTATAATTTAGGCTTTCAGTTGATGGCACCATTAACTCTTCCTTTCATTTCTTATGGTGGAACAGGTTTAATAATTAATATGTTTCTCATTGGAATAATGCTTTCAGTATTTAAATGGGGAAATCTAGTCAATGATAATGTTCTAGTTTCTTCAACTAAGAAATTCTTTACAATTAATGATGGAAAGATAATAATTGATTTAAAATAATTTGGTTCGTTAAATGCCCCTGTATATTTAAGATACATCTAAAGTATACAGGGGTTATATTATTAAGTTTAATCCACTACTCTTATATCTCTTATAAAAAGGGGTTTCTAACATAAAAGAAGGAATTACTATTAGTTCAATTTATATATTTACTTATGTGCAACATGTGTAGTACATGGGTACTTTCATTCCAAATAACACTATCGATAATATTAGCAAAATCATATACTATAAGCTTTCTTTAATTTTCTTGAATAATTTCTCACTTGAATTTATAAGTAAAAATCCTATGGTCATTAAAAATGCAAATTGAATTTTATTATCCGTTAAAAGATATTGCCATGATTCAATCTCATTTACTAAATAGTATACTCCCAACATAACAAAGAAAAAACTAAAATACTTTCTAATATGCTCCACCCACTTATTCATATTCAAATTGCTCCTTTAAAAATTATTTATAACATGTAATATTTTATTTTCCAACTTGTATCTTTTGCCTTTATGAATTTAATAATTTTTCATAAATAGCATTAAATATTATATTACATTTTCCAACACTGCTTTTGGTACTTTTTCTATGAATTCATATTGTCTTATACTTAAATCTAAGATTTTTACTTGATCCATCAATATGTCACCTTTAGTTTTGAGGTCATACTCATCTAAGTTTACTCTGGTGAAGAAAGTACTAGTTGAATTAGTCAGTAGATTATAGCACTTCTTTTATATATTCCCAAGTGATTCCATTATCTACAGATTGAAACATTGCTTTAGCCCCTCCATTATAATCTCCATCTTGCCCTTGTCCAACTAGAATTTTTAACTTACCGTCTTCTTCATATGGCATATGAGGCAAGTCAAAAGGAGAGTATATTTCATTTGCCGTTAGAGGGACTTCTATACTTGGGATGACACATTCTTCGAATGAAAGGCCACCATCTTCCGTTCGATATAGATTACCATAAGAACCTCCGCTATGAGAAAGCCCAATAAATCCAAGTTTTTCATCTATAAAAGTAATGCCAGCTGAAACCCCAGTGTTTCCCATATAAGGATCTGTATTTATGGTCTCCCAGGTTACACCGCTATCTTGTGTTTCAAGTAAGGCATAAAATCGACTTCCTAAAGCAGCATCTACTACTTGTAGCCAATATCCATGGGTTTTATCTAAGAAAAAGGCTTCTTCTCCATCTATATACATACAACCCACTTCAATCTCTTTTTCATTGTGTTCATCCTGTGGAGTAATTGTTGCTTTCAGCCAAGTTGCTATAAATCGAACTGGTATAAATATCCCCTCCTGTCCTGGCACATATACAGATACAGTATATCCTAGGATCTCGTTCATTGGATCTTTCGCTAGCTGTGTATTTCCTTCTTTATCAAGATATACAATCCCATCTGTATTGTATCCCCAGTTCCTTATGCCAGAATATAAAACCCCATACTCCTTTTGATTCCAATTAGAGACCGCCTCTTCAATGGGGATTGCCTGCATCATATCAAATAGGGGTTGAATTTTATGGATTTGATCATAATCATCATTCACAAAACCATTTAAGTTTATGGTGATTTTGTTTGTCCTGTTATGGTCATATGTAATTAGAAAACTCTCTGTCTCACCATTTTCATTTTTACCATATAGATAAGTATCAAAAGATATAATCCGACCATCTTGCTCAAAACTCAGCTTAAAATCATCGGAGACATAAAGTTCCTCAGGCATTTCTATTTTGCTTTCAATGGCATTAAAAATACCCTCTAATCCATATTCATAAATGTTATCTTGCCTAAATTCTACTTGACGTTTGTTTTTTAAGTCGTGTATAAACCAAGCTAGCTTACCATTAAAATTTACACTAGAATTATAGATCTTAATTCCGGTAACAATTGTCATCCCTATGAAAGCAAAACATCCAAAGTAATAAAAAAGTTTGCGCCTCTTTACTATCCTTTGAAAGCAGACCTCTTCCTCTGAAAATTCCAGCTCTTGACCATTCTCAATGGCAAACTTATTCTCCTTGGTTTTTGATAAAAAACACCATAAAAACCAGATGACTAAAACCAGAAAACAAGCTATAATAATTGGAAACTTTCGCTTAATATTTCCATACTGGCTAAGAGAATAGCCATAAAAACATAGGATCCCATAAACTACCCAAATAATAGGATTTAAAACTCGACCCCAAAATAAATATCTTCTCGTTTTGTTCTCTTCTAACATTGGATTTTCTCCCTTGTTTGTAAAAAACTACAATTATATTCTTTCTTCATATTCTCAAGATAATTTTATCATACAATATGAAAGTGTAATCCTTTTTTAAAAATTGTAATAATATTGTAACTAACTATTTATTTTGGTTTATATGATTGGAATTTTTACCTCCTCACTTATTACTTCGTAACATATAGGTAAATTCTAT
>JAQVYQ010000032.1:0-10880 GCA_028708575.1 Tissierellia bacterium | reverse complement strand
CTTTTAATTCTTTTTCAAGTTTTACAAATTAATTTTCATTTCTACCAATGCTCCATTGTTGTGATTCTTAATTATTAAATATCCACCATGCTTTTCCAGTATGTGTTTTGTAATATTAAGCCCTAATCCCATATTCCCAGACTGAGGATTTTCTGAGTAAAATTTATTAGTTGCATACTTAGGAGTTTCCGTAAGCTATTGCATTATTTAATACATTTTCAAATGCTTCTTCAATAAAATTATATCAATATTTATTATTATATCTTCTTTCAAGACAATCCAATGGATATGTTTATTAGTATTTAACATTTGCGAATTATGCTTTAATGCCTTAATAAAGTTAACCATTTAATATATCCTTGTCTAGTTAAATAATCAGTCAAAATTTCTTGTTCTAATTCAGGGACTAACTTCCCTCTAAAAACTATCTACATTGTTTAATTATTAGGCACTTTCATAATATTTTTCTATATGTTTAAGCTTTAATATTCCTTCCATTTTCTTCACCTCATCTAAGATAATATCAAATCTAAAAAAATTGGCATGAGATTATCTTACGAAATTCTTACAAAAATGAAAGAAACAAGTTTTCATTTATTGGATAATTATTCTGTTTATAACATAACTTAACATTACTTTTTTTACTTTGCTTTTGGCATCAACACCAAAAACATGTATAATGAAATATATTAAAGTAAAATCGAGGTAAAATATATGAAAAATCTATTTAAAAAACTGAAAAGCAAACAACATCTTCCCCTTTTACTATTTGTAGTATCAGGGTTACTTAATGAGTTTTTGCTCAGAGGACTGACCATAGGCAATATATTCTATTGGAAATCAACAGTTGCTAGTATAGCAATTTTAATATCGTTAAGTTTAATTCCATTATTAATGGATAATAGGAAGAGAAGCAAGAGATTAATTGTGATGTCATTTTTACTAGCACTATTATATGCTGCAAACTATCTATACCATAAGCATTTTGATTCCTTTATATCAATCTCTTTAATTAAGCAAATTAAATTCCTAAACGATATGGATGCAAGCATTTCAACTATCTTGGATTTAAGAGTATTATTGTTTTTTATACCACCAATATTGTTTGCAATTAGTTCGAAAAAGCTTGAAAATATGGATTATTCTAACACAATAAAAAAAGAACGTACAATAAAGAACTTAGTAGGCCCAGTAGCTATAGGAGCTATTTGTCTAGTATCTGTACTGACATCCCTTACATCTACTGATTATAGTAGGTTGGTTAAGCAGTGGAATAGACCATATTTGGTACAAAATCTAGGTATGCTTTCATATACCCTATCAGATCTTGTAAAGACTGCAGTTGAACCATCTACAGTAATAGCAGAATTAGATGATAAAGTAGTGAAAGAATATGTGGATGAGCTTATAGATGAAAACATCGCTTCAAAAAAAGAGAATATAGAAATTACTGAAAATTATAAGGATATTTTTAAAGGAAGAGATGTATATATAATTCATTATGAAAGTGCACAAACATTTGCTATGGAATTGGAATTTAAAGACGGGAACGTAACACCATTCCTTAATAAAATGGCAGATGAAGGGCTAACTTTTAATAATTTCTACCCTCAACATTCAGTAGGTACAAGCAGTGATACAGAATTTACTTTTAATACTTCACTCTATCCCATTAACAATGGAACTGTATTTATATCCCATTTTGATAGAGAATATATTAGCTTACAGCACTTACTTAAAGATGAAGGATATTACTCTGTGAGTATGCACGGTAATAACGGAGACTTTTGGAATAGAAATATAATGCATCAAACCTTAGGATATGATCACTTTTTTAGTAAAAATGAGTATATAATTGATGAAGAAATAGGTCTTGGTTTAAGTGATATGTCATTTTTCAATCAATCTGTTGATAAACTTAAGAAGCTAAAGGAAGATAAAGAAAAGGTAGTAGCAACCTTAATCACTTTAACAAACCACTTCCCTTTTGATGATGTGGAAAAGTATGGTGAATTTGATGTTGGACATCTTGAAGGAACCACACTAGGTAATTATCTAAAATCCTATCACTATGCCGATAAGGCATTGGAAAGCTTTGTAACTAGAATGGACGAAGAAGGTCTTCTTGATAATGCAATCATAATCCTATATGGAGATCATCATGCACAAATACCTATGTCAGATTATGAATTACTCTATAATTATAATCCTTTAACAAAGGATTATTATACCATTGAAGATGAGGAATACATTTCTATAGATGGTATTAGTAGTCAAAAGCTTAGAAGAACTCCGTTTATAATATGGTCTAAAGATGGAGCACTGGATATGGAAATAGATACCTCTATGGGAATGGTAGATGCCCTTCCTACAATAGGAAATATGTTAGGAATATTTAATGAATATCAGCTAGGTAATGATATAATGAATACAAATGAAAACCTAGTAATATTTCCAGATGGTTCTTGGATTGATGATAAAAATTATTTTTCAGCTTCTTTAACAAGCTATTATGATTATTTTAATAATATTGTCCCTGAGGATTATTCTCTTCTAAATAAAACAAAAATGGCAGAAGAAAAACTGGCATTGTCTAATGAGATAATAAGTGAAGATTTAATTAAATCTCGCAGAGAACATAAAACATATTTTCCTAGGTAAATCAATTAAATCATACTAGACTTGGCTTTTATTTTTCTGTGAAATTTTATCTTTACTGAGATATTATTTGATTTATAAGGCTTGTACCGTCTGAATAATGTACTATCTCTGGAAGATAAAATAATTCCTTCGGGAAATTATAGGTTCAAAATTTTTTGGATAACAAAGAGGAGTGTTCCTACAAAGGAAGCAATAATGAAAGATAGGAAAAACTCAAGCCTTATGAAGAAACCACTCTCTTAGCTGGTTCACATATCATAAGGTATGAGTTACTATTTCCTAACTAATTTTTATTTAAAGGATTCTGCAGTCTTTATCAATTCATCTGTTGAAATCAGCCCTCTACCACTTAACATATATATTACCCCATTGTCTTCCCAGTCTAGGCTGTCATCATAAAGAATTGCATTTGCTCCATTGATTTTTATTTTCTCAACCTTCTGCCCTCCTGCTTCATATGCAGTTTCTTCATCGGCAAATCTTTGCTGCATATATATGAATTCTTCTGTTTCATCATTAGTAAAATATAATGAAATATATTTAGTATTTTCTACAACTTCATTTTCATCTCTAAAGAATTCCGCTCTGTCAAATTTATATCCTTCAGGTAGATATCTTGGAAGTATAACCTCAAAATAGGTATAGTCATTTAATTTATCAACATCTTTTACTACCAAATTGTTATTTTCTCTTTCAGCTTCAGCTTCATTATATTTAATCTTATTAGCTTCCTTTTTATCCATGATGTTTGCTATTTCTTGCAATTTTCTATCCCCCTTACCTATACTTAGCTAAGTAATTTATAGATGTTTTTATTTTCTTTCTCATATGTTAATACGGCAAATATCTAATTTCATTACATATTTTTTAAAAAATTATCAAGTAATTTTAAAATTATATTTACATAAGTATATCAAAATTAAAAACTTAAGAAAATTTTAAGAAAGTTTTTAGAAATTGAATATTGATTTCTGATATTATAACATTAGGGTTAGACGTGTAGTGTTTATTATATATTAATTTTAAACATATAAATGAAAGGAGTACATATGAGAAAACTTATGAAAATTCTTAAAATGCTTTTTATATTTTCATTTATAATAATAGCCATTTTAACTGCCTTTATAGTCGTAGGAGATAAATCTGAAGTTGTCTTTTTAGATTTGGCAAAAAAATTTAGTTTCAATGATGATGAATATACTAGTAAATATATTTATGTATTAAATAGAGAAGATAAGAGTATGGAATTTGAAAAAGGCTCTAAAACTAGAGCCTATCCTGCATCCCTAACAAAGGTTATGACAACAATTGTGGCAATTGAACATATTGATGATTTATCTGAAATTGCTCCAGTAGATGTGGATACATACAAAAAAATGGTGGAAAAGAATGCTTCTATGGCAGGATTTTATGGAAAGGAATCAACAACATACCGTGATCTTCTATATGGGACTATCCTTAGTTCAGGAGGAGAAGCTGCAAATTCTCTAGCTATTAATATATCAGGAAACGTTGAAGATTTTGTTTTACTTATGAATGAAAAGGCATCTGAACTTGGACTTAATGACACTCATTTTACAAATCCTGAAGGGCTTCATGATAAAAACCAATATACTACAGCTTATGATATGGCTCTGCTGTTAGACTATGCTTTGGATAATGGACACTTTAAAGCCATCTTTACCAAAAATGAGTTTATTACAATTTCCACCCTAGATCATCCTAGTGGGATAATGTTAAAATCAACTGTTCTTTCTAAACTCGATAACATAAGCCAAGAGGGCTTTGAAATTATAGGTGGAAAATCTGGAACTACCTCTGAAGCAGGGGAATGTTGGGCAACACTTGGAATGAAGCAAAATGAGGAATATATTTGTATCGTCATGGGGGCACCTCTAGAAGATATCAGCAATCCAAATGGAGCACAGATAGATGATACTATAGAAATTTTTAAAAGAATAGAATAGATATACATATTCTACACCATTTTTCAATTTCCTTCTTAATTTTAATAAAAATTGCCTTATTTATAGTATGTTTTTATTTCAATGGAAATACTAAGAATAAACTAATTCTTTATTGGAAGGATGATAAAATGGAATTTATCAAGAATTATAAATTAGAAAAACATAGGGACGGATATATTCTTGTCTTGTATCTAGATATAGGTTTAACAGAATTCTCCGATGAATTTGGGAGTAATAAAGAAGAGCAAAGTACCAATTTAAATAAATACTTAGATAAGTTTATTAAAACTAAATTTCCAGATATTAAAATCAATGGTGTTAAATTAATAATAGGATCTGTAGTCATTGCAAATATGACTTTACAAAGTGTTACTGGATATGCTGATAAAATAGGTACAAATGCAAATCCTGTATTTAATATGACTTACTCTTATTTTGAAACTGGAAGTGGACTTATTCAAACTTTAGAAAGAACTGGAGATGTATTAGATGTAGTGTCTCCTGGTTACTTTGATTTAACACAAGATGGCAATTTGCAATTAACCTCACACTTTGATCCTTATTCAATTAAAGAAATGCAAAAAAAAGGCTTTAAAGTAGTTCCATTTCTTGCCAACCACTGGGATCGTGATGTAGGCAGAGCGGCTCTTAAAAATAAAGACCTTCTAATTAAAGAGCTGGTTACAATTATTAATGAGTATAATCTTGATGGAGTGAATGTAGATATTGAGAATATTACCCATGAAGATAGGAATAACTTTACAATTTTTATAAAAGAATTAAGGGAAGCACTTCCAAAGGACAAGGAAGTTTCCGTAGCTGTAGCAGCTAATCCAAAAGGATATACATCAGGATGGCATGGTGCCTATGACAATAAAGCTTTAGCTAACTATGTAGATTATATTATGATAATGACATATGATGAAAATTATGATGGGGATTCTACACCAGGACCTGTTGCAAGTATTCAATTTGTAGAAAATTCCATAATTCAAATGTTAAGAGAAGTTCCATCTTCTAAAATTGTAATAGGTCTCCCCTTCTTTGCTAGATCTTGGAAAAATGATGGTAGCATAAAGGGAAAAGGCATCAGTTTAATACGTGTAAATGAGTTAATACATAAATATAATGGCTCTGTAACCTTTGATTCTAATTCCAAATCTCCAAGAGCTATTGTCAATATTGCAGGATATGAAAGGGACTTAACACGAGGAACTTATACTATATGGTTTGAAAATGAAGAATCTATATTAAATAAATTAGAACTAATTGAAAAGTATAATTTAAAAGGTGCAGGTAGTTGGAGTCTTCACCAAGCTACCCAGGATATTTGGGATGTTTATAATCAGTGGTCAGATGGAAGTCAAATATATTTAGATGTGGACAATGGCTGGGCAAAAGCTCCTATACTAGCTATAAGTGACAAAGGCTGGATGATAGGAACTAGAGATTATTATTTTGAGCCAAATAGTCCATTGACTCGGGCACAAGCTGCAACCCTTTTAGTTCGCATTTTAGAATTAGAAAACAATAGCATTAATACTCCTTACTTCTCAGATGTATCAAATAAGCATTGGGCAAAAAAGGATATTGAAATTGTTGCAAATCATGGATTAATGAATGGGAAGGGTGGATTTGTATTTGCACCTGATGAGTATATGACAAGAGAAGAAATTGCAACTCTTCTTTCTAGGCTATTAAAAATCTCTCCTACTTACAATGGATATAATCCCTTTAAAGATGTGGATTCAAATAAATGGTCCTATCCTTATATAATATCCATGACGGAAAAAGAAATATTTGAAGGATTTGAAGATAATACATTTAGACCTACAGCAAATATTACCCGTGCTCAAATGGCAACATTGTTAGATCGTATAAAAGATATGATTAATAAGTAAAGAGGTGGTAAAAACCACCTCCCCTTTATCCTCTTATGAAAAAATAAGCTAATACTAAAATTCCTAAAATAATTCTATACCACCCAAAGGCTTTGAAATCATTGTTTCTTATGTATCTCATTAAAAATCTAATTGCTATAACTGAAACAACAAATGCTACTATCATTCCTGTTAACAATATTGCTACTTCTGCTCCAGTAAAATCAAATCCAAATTTAATTAATTTTATAAAACTTGCACCGAACATTATTGGAATAGACATAAAAAATGAATACTCTGCTGCTATAGGTCTTGACCCACCTAAAATAATGCCCCCTAATATTGTTGCTCCTGAACGAGATGTTCCTGGTATTAAAGATAATGTCTGAAACAGTCCAATTTTAAAGGCGGTAACATATGAAAGCTCACCAAAGTCATTAATTTTTGATCGTTTATTCCTATTTTTATTTTCAATTATAATAAATAAAGCTCCATATAAAATAAGTGTAATTGACACTACAACATAATTATAAAAATGTTCATCCAACCAATCATCAAATAGTACTCCAAATATGCCTGCTGGAATAATACCAACTATGACCTTAAACCAAATTTCCATTGTTTCTTTCTTTTCTTTTCTGGATTTCCTTGGTGAAAATGGATTAAGCTTATTAAAATATAAAAGAACTACAGCTAGAATAGCTCCTAATTGAATTACGACTCGAAACATTTTCATAAATTCATCTGAAACATTAAATTTAATAAATTCCTCAACTAAAATCATATGACCCGTACTACTTATTGGGAGCCATTCAGTAATTCCTTCTATTATACCTAAAATTACTGCTTTCAATAATTCTACAAACAACATAATAGCACCTTCCTTGTATGATGATATAGTCTTTAAGACTACCCACCTTTTGTTTATATCTTTTCATATCCGATAATGGAAGAAGGTGTTCTTTTGATGTTTATATTACTCCCTTCCCTCCATAGGCTTTACCCTACTTCCACGCTTTTTGAAGTCCTCTTCAATACGGTCCTTCCAATTATCTGATATAGTGCGTCTAGCGCGCATATAGCTTACTGCTTCACTGATTACTTCATAATTTAGCATAGTTCCTTCACTATCTGCATTATAATTTGTAGCTCTGTCTTGACTGATTCCAAAACGTTCTGCAGTAGCAATCGCATCAATATTTGCACCGAGAAAGATAAACTCCCAACCGTATTTTTTCTTCTGATGTTCAATCATCTTGCTAATCTTAGCATAGTTGAACTCACGGCTAGCATTTTCCATTCCATCAGTGGTTATCACAAACATTACATGTTCAGCCTGCTCTTCTTTAGCTGTATGCCTCTGCACATTTACTAATTTGTTGATTGTTTTTCCCACTGCATCCAATAATGCAGTAGTTCCCCTCACATAATACTCTTTATCAGTTATTGGCTCAATAGCAGGAAGATTAATACGGTCATGCAACAATTCATAATTGTCATCAAATAATACAGTAGTTATTATAGCCTCTCCAGATTCCTTTTTCTGTTTTCCCAGTAGTGCGTTGTAACCACCAATCGTATCACTTTCAAGGCCACTCATGGATCCACTTCTATCAAGAATAAATACTAATTCAGTCAAATCTTTTTTCATAGTGTTACCCTCCTATTATTTATTGTAACTCTAGGATAACACTTTAGTTGTGATTATCGGTCGCATGGAAAGCGACAAATGTTTTTTAAACTCCTAATAAGCTTTGATCAAAAACAAACAAAGCTTCATTTATTTCAAAAATATTATAATTACCTTCTTCTATAAAATATTGAATAATAATATCAAATTTACTGCTATTAGAAAGTGCAAATCCAGCCTTAAGCAATAAGTCTTTAGTTTCATCCATATTTAATTTCAATGCTATGGCAAAAGCAATTACAGTAGGCTTGCTTGGCTTATAATTAATATCATTTCGGATTTTAGAAAACAACCTACGATCTATATTGGCTTTTTTATAAGTTTCTGCATCAGTCATACCCTTTTCATCAATCAAGCCAAGTAACATTTGCGAGAAGGTTTTATCCATTTGCTTTACTACATCATCAAGGCTTCGTTTATGTATTTTTATAGGCTCAGGTGCCTCCATAGGTAAAAGCATAGATTCTTCTAAATAATATTCATTCTGCTCTAGTCTTTTCTCAAGTCTATCTCTGCGATTAAAAGGATGTTCTTCTACATAATTATCATCAATATATTGTTCAATTGATGAAAAAAGTTTCTCAGACAAGACAAATGCTGCTTTGTCGTAAACAACTAAATAAACTGTCATTTCATTAACTAAAAGAAAATCTCCTATAACTGAAATAGCAGTTTTTAATGCTTTATCCTTGGGATACCCAAAGGCTCCCGATGAAATCAATGGAAACGCAATACTATCAAGATTATGTTCTTTAGCTAATGCAAGTGAATTCTTATAGCAATCTGCCAGCAACTTTTCCTCATTGTTATTAGCACTACTCCAAACAGGTCCTACAGTATGGATTATATATTTTGCAGGTAACTTGTACCCTTTTGTAATTTTTGCTTGACCAACATTACACCCGCCAAGGGCTCGGCATTCTTCAAGTAACTCAGGACCTGCAGCACGATGAATTGCACCATCAACCCCTCCACCTCCAAGTAAAGATGAGTTTGCTGCATTAACAATGGCATCAACGTATACTTTCGTTATGTCATTTCGAATTATTTCCAGTGGCATTACACTACCTCCTTGGCCTCTATGACTTTATCTAATCAAGCCTCAACCTATTTTATAATATCTAAGCCTATTTATTTTAAAGTTACATCTGGACCTTCTTTATCTGCAGAACCCATTAAAAATAACTTGTTCAATACTAGTGCGAAAAGCATATATAAATTCTTTAATCTTTCTATATCCTTTATAACACCATTTCCCTGAAAATAAAGTACGTCTACATTGTCAGGGATTTTTGATCCGAACCGGCCTTCATCATCTTTAACTTCCATGTGGAAATTCTTCTGTAAACTTATCAGCTCACGAATCTTATCACTAGATAATAGTTCAATTAACTTTGTTTCATCGCTACCCTTTATAATATACTTTTCATCAAATTCAGGATCACCTATCTCAACATCTTGCATTCCTAAGGTTTTACCCACATTGCTGAATAATCCTTTTTTGTATATTTTAAAATTAAAGCCATCCTTAGTTATATATGGAGCTCTTAATCTAGTATATGTAATACTAGATTTCCCAGTAGAAACTGTATAGGTATCAAGTGTAATAACCCAATTTTCAAATCTTCCAACTACCTTCTTTGCCTTTAGCAAGCCTTCATTTACAAAATCAGCTCCTACTTCGTTTGCAAATTGAGTCCATATTTCTTCCTGACTTGGTCCGAATAATCTCATCTTCAAACTCCTTTACAAGCTTAAATTATACTGCCTTTGATAATATATTACCTTAATTAATCAAATTTTTTAAGTTAGACTAAAGTTTTATTTCCAATTCATGTATCCTTGATTCATATGATAAATCTCAGTAAATTCATTATTAAGAAGTATTCTCACAGCCTTACTGCTTCTATTACCTGAACGACAATAGACTAATATCGGATCATCCTTATAGTCTTCAATTTCATCTAGGCGGTTTTCTAGTTCATCTAGAGGAATCAATACTGCTCCTTCTATATGTCCTGAATCAAATTCTTCCTTTGATCTTACATCAAGGATAAGTAAATTATCTTGATTTGTAATTAATTCCTTTGCTTCATCTATAGTTAAATCTGTAGCTGATATAGCTGGGACCTCCTTATCAGGTGTATCTGTTTTACTATCACACCCTATAAATACAATTGATATTGCAAGTAATAAAAGTATAAGTTTGATTATTTTCATTTTCATCATCTCCAACTAATCCAATTCTAATCCATTTAACAACTCTCTCAATGCCTTTATTTCTTCCGTATTAAAGGTTACTCCTTTACCCATTTTTATATGTTCAGGTGCCCATTCTCTGATGTCATATTTGGGTTCTCTGTCATTCCAGCTGATTAAATTCAGTTCCTTTGACCAGCCTTTATTGTTTTTGGATAGAGCACCCACAGTTTCTTTAATTTCGTATTTTATATCTGCCATCTAAATAAATCCTTTCATCAATCAGTTGTAAATTTTCCTGGTTCTTCTGCAACTCTGTCTGACCAGATAACTTCTTCATATACATTTCCCGCCATTTTCTTCGCTTGCCGCATGACAATATTCATTGCCTTTAACGCTTGATCTGGTGGATAGTTATACTTGTTAAGAAGCCTTTTAATCACACGTCTCATGCTGGCTCGTGCACTTTTATGAACACTCCAG
>JAQVYQ010000031.1 GCA_028708575.1 Tissierellia bacterium | reverse complement strand
ATATTATAAACAGAGGAGAGTAGATATGAGTAAATTAAAGGATAATATGGTAGTAAAACTTTTAGTTGCAATAGTTATAGGTATTATACTGGGTTCAATAGTTGGAGAAGGTGCTATTGGAATATTATTGACTATTAAATACATAGCCGGACAATTTATATTCTTTTGTGTACCTTTAGTTATCGTTGGTACTATAGCCTCTTCAATAACTAATCTAAAGTCCAATGCCAGTAAAATGTTGGGTGCAGCATTGATTATCGCATATTTATCATCAGTAGGTGCTGCATTAATGTCAATGTTAGCAGGGTATGCTCTTATACCTAATTTGAATATTCCAGATACAGCAGAGGGTTTAAGGGAATTGCCAGCATTACTATTCCAACTTGATATACCACCAGTAATGTCAGTTATTTCTGCTTTAGTATTAGCAATAGTATTAGGCCTTACTTGTATATGGACTAAATCAGGTACTTTTGAAAAATTATTACATGAATTTAACGATATGATTCTACAAGCAGTTGAAAAAATGCTTATTCCTGTTTTACCAATATTTATTATGACAACATTTTCAGGTCTTGCATATGAAGGTGGAATTACCAAACAATTCCCTGTTTTCTTAAAGGTTATAGTAATAGTAATTATAGGTCAATTTATTTGGTTAGCTGTATTATACACTATCGCTGGTATTATCTCTAAGAAGAATCCAATAGAGGTGTTTAAACACTATGGACCAGCATATTTAACAGCTGTAGGAACAATGTCAAGTGCAGCTACATTACCAGTATCTTTAAAATGTGCTAATAAGTCATCTGTACTCGATAAGGAAGTAGTTGACTTTGCTATTCCAATAGGTTCAACTATTCATCTATGTGGATCTGTTTTAACAGAAACATTTTTTGTTATGACAATTTCACAAATTTTATATGGATCTATGCCTTCATTTGGCACAATGCTATTATTCATCATATTACTAGGCATATTTGCAGTTGGTGCTCCAGGAGTTCCTGGTGGTACAGTTATGGCTTCATTAGGTATTGTTGTAAGTGTTCTTTTGTTTGATGATGCAGGTGTAGCTTTACTGATGTCTATATTTGCTCTACAAGATAGTTTTGGTACAGCATGTAATATAACTGGTGATGGTGCAATTGCATTAATGTTAACAGGATTATTTAAGAAAGACAAAAAAGCAATAAGTTAATAGGGCTGGCTGGCATTTAAGATGTTAATTTCTTAAATATTGGACAACTATCAAAACTCTTTAAGGATAAGGCATTATTGCTTTATCCTTCTTTTATGACAAAATCTATCATAAGATTACTTTACAAATAAATCCTATGCCAAAATTCACCAGAAAGTTTATTGTAAAGTAATTTTAAAATCTATGTAAAAAATAGATAAATTATGATATGATATTGTCGAATTAGTTCAATTGTTTCTTACAATTAACGAGGAGGACATTTATGAATATCATTATACCGGCTATTGGAGGTTTGGGCCTCTTCCTTTATGGAATGAATTTAATGGGAGCAGGTCTTCAGAAGGCTGCAGGCGACAAATTAAAAAAACTAATAGAAGTACTTACCAATAATAGATTTATGGGAGTAATTGTAGGAACACTTGTTACAGCTGCTATTCAAAGTAGTAGTGCTACAACTGTAATGATGATTGGTTTTGTAAATGCTGGATTAATGACTTTAAGTCAAGCAGTAGGTGTCATAATGGGTGCCAATATTGGTACAACCATGACAGCTCAGTTAATAGCCTTTAACTTAACTGATTATGCACCCTTAGCTGTTGGTATTGGTGTTGCTATCTGGTTAGTTGCTAAGAAAAAGAGATTAAAATACAATGCAGAAATCCTTATAGGATTTGGAATATTGTTCATTGGTATGGATATGATGGGTAGTGGCTTAAGGCCTTTATCTGAAATACAAGCTTTTAAGGATGTTATGATTAGTTTAAATAATCCAGTATTAGGTATGCTTGTAGGGTTTGGAATGACAACTTTACTCCAAAGTAGTAGTGCATCAATAGGGGTATTACAAGCTTTAGCTGCACAAGGATTAATTAGTACGAATATTGCATTTCCAATTCTTTTTGGTGATAATATTGGTACAACCACAACTGGATTAATATCTAGTATTGGTGCAAATAAAACTGCAAAGAGAGCTGCAATTATACACTTTTTATTCAATTTAATAGGAACAATTTTATTTATGACTATATTAAGATTGCCTATACAGGCTTTAGTGCTTAAGATTTCACCAAATGATATTCAAAGACAAATAGCCAATTCACATACATTTTTTAATTTAATAAATGTGGCGGTTCAATTCCCGTTTGCAAGTCTATTAGTAAAAGCAGCAGAAAAAATAATTCCTGGTACAGATGAGGAAGATGAATTTGCATCACAATTCTTAGATTTAAGAATAATAGAGACTCCTGCTATTGCTATCGGACAGGTAAATAAGGAAGTTGCAAGGATGGGAAATCTTGTCCTAGAAAATCTTAATGATGCGGAGCTTCTATTTGTAGATGAAGATTATAATAAGCTGGAAGTTATATTTGAAAAAGAACAGCTAATTAATAAAATAGAAAGAGAAATCACTGAATATCTAGTTAGTCTTTCAAAAGCTTCTTTGTCTGATCCTCAGCACCATCATGTTGACAAGCTATTTTATGCTGTAAATGATATAGAAAGAGTTGGAGATCATATTGAAAACATTGCTGAATTATCCCAATCTAAACTAGATAGCGATCTAAGCTTTAGCCAAGATGCAGCTGATGAATTAAGATTGATGTTTAGCAAGTGTAAAGAAGCTTTTTCAAATGCTATGATTGCCTTTACAAATACGGATTTTGATTCTGCTAAAAAGGTTCGAGTTCTAGAAGAAGAGGTAGATAGATTAGAAAGAGAAAATAGAGATAATCACATTGGTAGATTGAGCCATGATTTGTGTATTACAACTGTAGGGATCACATTTTTAGATGGTATGAGTAATTTAGAAAGAATATCTGATCACTCCTTTAATATATCTCAATATGTTTTAGATGAATTATAAATCAAGTAGAAATATGTAAATATGGATGACCAAAGTCATCCATATTTTTTGTTTGCTCATTTTTCATAAACAATAAGTATAGGCTTCTTTCCGTTGTAAGTAACTTGATTTTCGGCTACAAACATGGATCTTTCTTCGTAGCATTTACTAACTATATTGCCATTTCTCAAATGATTCTTTACCGTAGTTTCGCTAGATAGACATTCAATATTTGTATTGTTGTCTAATTGTATGGTGGTGGAATTTTCGTTTTTTATTACCTTTTTTAAATATCTCATATTGATATATCCAGTAGCTCCATCGTTTTTACAGATAGGTTTTCTTGTTTTTAATGGAATAAATATATCATTCTTACTTAAGGGCAGTGGCATATTATTAGGTGATGATACTAGATTAATATATCTTTTTTTAGTCTCATTTAAATCTACCATATAGTATTTAAATAGGTTTCTTAATACAGTTTTTATACCCTTTTCTAATGTGACAGGCTTGCTCTTATTGGTGTATACCGTCACACAATTTCCCCTATCCTTTACATATTCAGGAACAATAGCCATTATTCCTTTATTAATTAATTCTTGCATTTTTTTACCTCCTTATCATAAGAATATCTTTATTTAATAATAGCAGAACATTTGTTCTATTTCAAGGCTTTATATTTTTTAAAGGACTTTTAAAAAATCTTGTCTTTAAATATATTAAATTTTGTCTTATTCATCCGATATAATAATACAGTTATCACAATTTAACTTTACATAATAAGATGGAGGTGTGATTTATATGGATGTTTCAAAATATAAAGATGAAGAAAAAAAGGTAAAAAAGGTAAAAAAGGGAATAAGGAAATTTAATATTAATTCAATGGGTACAAAAATGGCCCTTGCATTTATATTTATTGGGATTGTTCCTTTAATAATCTCTGGATACATAAATTATAATAATGCATATGATGCATTGAAAGCTGAGTTAGTTTCTACTAGTACTCAAAGTGCTGATCTTATTAATCTGAGTATTGACAATTATCTTAATGGAATGGGGATACAAACCAAGGAATTGTCTTATAGCAGAAATGCTGTAGGTGTTTATGATAATCCAGATGATGAGGAGTATTTAGATTTGCTATTGGACCAATTAGGTAATATTAAAGATTCTAACCCTAATGTCCTAAGTTTATATTTTGGTGCAAAAGATAAGAGAATGATTATATATCCTGTAGCAGACTTAGGGGAAGGATATGATCCTACTACTAGATCATGGTATGGTGGAGCAATAGAAAAAGATGGTGGAATCTATTGGTCTGAGCCTTATACAGATGCTGCTACTGGAAATACTGTTATTACAGTATCTACAATTGTCAAGGATGGCGGTGAAATTATTGGTACAGTAGGTTTGGATATTGATATTCAAGATTTCTCAAATACAATGTCGGCTACTAAGCTTGGAGAAAATGGCCATATATTTATATTGGATAATAGCGGAATGGTATTGGCTCATCCAAATTCTGAAATGGTAGGTACAGATACAATTGCTAATAGCGTATTTTGGGAAAATGCTAAAGCCGTAGATTCAGATTTTATTGAATATGAATTAAATGGGGACAAGGTATTTTCTGCTTTTACTAAAAATGAGCAAACAAAATGGACTATAGCTACTTCAATATCAGAAACTGAACTTACTGATGCTACCCAGCCTTTATTTAATAGTTCAGCAGTAGTTATTTTAATAGCTTTTGTAGTTGTTATATTGTTAAGCATTCGCTTTAGCAGGTCTATGTCTATTAATACATCTAAGCTGTTAGCAGGTTTTAAAGATGCTGCAGAAGGTGATTTTACAGTAGTTATGGATATTAAGTCAAAAGATGAGTTTGGGGAATTAAGCTGTGACTTCAATATAATGATAGAAAAAATAAGTGATTTACTAAAGAGAGTAAAAAACTCTTCTCAAACAGTTGGTGATACTTCAGATTCCATACTTGATATGACAAAGGAAACTAATTCTGCTATGAATGAAGTGGCTCAAACCATACAAGAAGTGGCTAAAGGTAGTCAGGAACAAGCTATGGAAATCGACAAAAACTCAAACAGTATTAATGATTTAGCGGATGCCCTTGAAAATGTATACAACTCTATTGTTGAGGCAAATGAATTATCAGATAATGCTGGACAGTTAGGCAATAAGGGCTTAGAACAAGTTGAAATTCTTATTGATAGAACAGAAAAAACCAGTAATGAATCTGATAATCTTAGTAATATAATTTCTGATGTTAAGAAATCAGCTAATGAAATAAATGCTATTACTGCTGCAATCACACAGATAGCTGAACAGACTAATTTGCTAGCTTTAAATGCTGCAATTGAAGCTGCTAGAGCTGGAGAAGCTGGTAAAGGATTCTCCGTTGTTGCAGAGGAGATTAGAAAGCTTGCAGAGGAATCATCTGGGGCTACCAATAACATAAGTAAACTAATTTCCAATATGAATGAAAGAACAAATGATGCTGTAGAAGCAATGAAGATATCAAAAGTGGCTGTAGATGAACAGATAGTGTCTGTTGATTCAACTAAGACGATATTTGATGAAATTATAAGGGATGTAAAAGAATTAGATAATAAGATATTGATACTTAAAGATACTACTGCTGAAATGGATTCTAATAAAAATGTTATTGTAGAAAGCACTCAAAATATTTCAGCTGTATCAGAAGAGATTAGTGCTAGTACAGAAGAAGTATCTGCTTCAACAGAAGAAGTTACAGCCATAACTAATACTTTTGTTGAGCATTCTGAAAATCTTAAAAGACTTTCAACAGATTTAATTGAACTAGTAAATGTTTTTAAGGTTTAGGAGACTTTAGTGGGACAATTTAATTAAAATTTATGCACATATGGATGCATGGTTTCGATATTCTAAAGGAGAGCCATGCATCCTATTCTTTTTTGAAAGCTTTTTTTATTGCCCTTTTCTAAAATACTTCTTGAAAAGATTTGCAAATTAAATTACAATGGAATGATATATACTTATAAATGAAGTATAAGAATAATGGAGGGTGATTTCATGTATGGTATAAATGATGTTCTGCTTAAATATGAAAGAAATGATTATGCTGAGCATTTGTCAGAATTTGATTTTAAGATAGATGTTTCCCTTGGGACTAATCCATATGGACCATGGCCAGGATTAAATGATTATATTATTGACCTTAATCATATTGATGCATATCCACATGGAGATGAGGAATTACTAGAGGAAATATGTAAACATTTCGCTCCCATTACAAAATTGGGAAGTGATATGATAGCTTTAGCTTGCGGTTCCATAGGAGCTATGCTTACATTGAATAGAATGTTTTTAAAGCCAGGAAAGACAATATTAGGAGTTGCACCACAGTTTACAGCAGTTATTGATGATTTTAATATGTATGGGGCTAATTATCAACCAGTATATCTAAGAAAAGAAGAAAATTTTATATTCTCTGTGGAAGACTTTTTGGCTGATTTAAAGAATGTTAATGAAGCATATATATATATTGACAATCCTAATAATCCAACAGGGCAAGTTATTCCAAAAACCGATCTGGAACAAATAGTTGCAGAAGCTGAAAAAAGAAATAGTTTTGTGATTATTGATGAAGCTTATGGGGATTATATGGATATTGAAGAGTCTTCTGTAGATTTACTAGAGAGATACGATAATTTAATAGTTGTTAGAACTTTTTCAAAAGGATTAGGGGCTGCTGGTATTAGATTAGGCTATGTAGTAGGAAAGAAAGATTTTATTTCAGTATTCAACAAAGCTAATGTTCCATTCTCAAAGTCTTCAATTGCTGGAGAAATAGGGAATAAAATAATAAATAGTGGTTGGGCAGAAGAATGTAGGTCTAATATTAATAGTGGAAAGAAGAGGATTTTTAAAGCTCTTGAAGATACAGAATTAAGAATTGGCTATACATCTGTTAATGTACCAATATCTATGATTTATTGTGATGATGAATCTGTTGATTTAACTAAAGCAATGGAAAGAGCGGGACTAAAATCTGTTCCTTGTGAAGGTTATGATGGATTAGGTAAGAATTATGTAAGAATAAACTTGCATAAGGATATGGACTTATTAATTGATTGCTTATTGAAAACATCTGAATTAATAATAAAATAATTTAATAAGGGAGGCTTGGTTTAATGAAAGGTAAAACAAGTATTAAAAATATCATAAAGTTTGCTGGAGCTTTTGTAGCATTTATGATAGGCTCTGGATTTGCTACAGGGCAAGAGATAATGCAATTTTTTACTGCATATGGTATTTATAGTATAGTTGGAATTTTTATTAGTATGTTTTTATTCTCATATTCAGGGGCTATATTGATGAGATTTGGATATGATCATAAAAATGATAATATGGACGCATTTAAGTACTATTGTGGTGAGATTTTTGGTGCATTTTTGCAATGGTTTATACCTATTTTCTTATTTATGGTTGTAGTAGTAATGATATCAGGTGCAGGAGCAACTATGCATCAATACTTTGGTACTCCTCAAGTGGTAGGGACTTTAGTTATGGCGGCATTAGTTTTAGTGGTAAATTTATTTGGATTGCAAAGAATAGTTGATATTATTGGGCTTTTAGGACCTATAACAATAGCATTTACCATAGTTATTTCTATTGTTGCACTAGCAAAAAATCCAACTGGTCTTGCTAATATTGCAGAAAATATGGCTGCAATTGGTGATTTGCCAAAGGCAACATCAAGTTCAAGTACTTGGTGGCTGGGAGGAATTTTATATGTTGCTTATAATGTTACAGGCTCAATTCCATTCTTAACTGAAATGGGAAAAGGTGCAAGTACAAGAAAAGAAGCTGTACTAGGAGCTGTTGTAGGTGGTATAGCTTTGATGACTGCTGGTCTTCTTTTAAATATAGCACTACTATCATATATTGATAAGGTTGCAATATTGGAAATACCAAATCTATATTTATCAGATTTAATATCTCCTGGTGTAAGCTTTATATTTTCAATAATTCTCTTGTTTGAAATATTTAGTACTGCAGCTCCAATGTTGTGGGTAACTGCTACAAAATTTGGCGGACAAGAAGGTACTAAGAGAAACCAAATAGCTGTAGTTGTTTTTACAATTTTGGCTCTTATTGGAGGTCAATTACCATTTGGTAAATTAGTTGGTATTGTTTATCCATATACAGGATATTTAGGAATTGTAGTGCTAATTCTGATAACTATAAAAACAATAGCAGGTGGTAGAAAATAAGAAAGAAGTGGTTTAATGTCTAATGATAAAAATAAATACAAAATAACTATAATAGAGGATGGCCCATATATTGTATCAGGTGGTGTTCCCTTAAATGAAAAGATAATAAGGCCAAATGGAAATTCTTATGTGTATAAAGAAGGCCGTCAACTTCCACAAGCAGAAACTTATTCACTATGTCGATGCGGAAAATCAAAGACTCTTCCATTCTGCGATGGTAGTCATAGTGAATGTGAATTTCATGGTAGTGAAACTGCAACAAGGGAGAATTATTTAGATAGGTTAGAACAGTTAATTGAAGGACCAGATCTTGATTTGTTAGATGACGGAAGATGTGCTTTGGCTAGATTTTGTTATCGTGAAAAGGCTGATGCATGGGACCTTACAAGAAGTTCTGATAATCCGGATGATAGAAAAGAGGCAATTAAAGGTGCGGAAGAATGCCCAGCTGGAAGGCTTCTTGCTATGAGTAAGGATGGAGAGTTTTATGAACCAGACTATGAACCATCTATTGAAATCCTTCAGGATCCTGAAAAGGATTGTAGTGGACCAATAGCTGTTAGAGGAAAAATTCCAATAGTTTCATCTGATGGAGATACTTATGAAGTTAGAAATAGGGTAACTTTATGTAGATGCGGAGAATCAAAGAATATGCCATTTTGTGATGGAAAGCATATTGCTGAAAAATTTAAAGATCATGAATAAAGGACAGGTGCCAAATTTTTGGCACCTTTATTATTTCATAAAACCCACTGCCCTTTTCCTAAAATAATCTTATAATCACTATATCAATATGAATTAAAAATAGAATAATAAATTATGTTATACTATTTAAAAGGAGTGAAAAAAATGTCAATTAATGCAAGTTTTATTCTACCACATCCACCGTTAATAATATCTGAAATTGGAAGGGGAGAGGAAAGGCAAATACAGAAAACTATTGATGCATATGACAAAGTTGCAAAGGAAATATCTGATATTAAACCTGATACAATAATTGTTACTACTCCTCATTCCATAATCTATTCTGATTATATTCACATTTCTCCGGGGAAAAAGGCAAAAGGTGACTTTGGGGATTTTGGTTATAGAGATCTTGCAATTGAAACAGAATATGATGAAGATTTAGCTATTAAAATTTCTAAAGAAGCAGAAAATCAAGGTATATCTGCAGGGAGTTTAGGAGAGAGAAACAAGAGATTAGACCATGGCTTTATGATACCTTTATATTTTGTAAATAAGTATTACAAGGATTATAAAACTGTACGCATATCAATTTCAGGGCTTTCATTTTTGCAGCATTATGAGTTTGGAAAATGTATTGGCAAGGTTGCCCAAGAAAGTAATAAGAAGATAGTGTTTATTGCAAGTGGAGACTTATCTCATATGTTAAAAGACAAGGGACCTTATGGCTATAGAGAAGAAGGACCTATATTTGATAGAGAAGTAACTAATGCTATGAAAACTGGAGATTTTATCAGATTTCTACAATTTGATGAAAACTTTTGTGAGATGGCTGCAGAATGTGGCCATAGGTCATTTATCATTATGGCAGGAGCCTTAGATGGCAAGAAGGTGGATTCAGACCTGCTTTCCTACCAAGGACCTTTTGGTGTAGGTTATGCAATTGCATCATTTAAGGTTTTAGGCCATGATGAAAATCGGCATTTTGATCAAATTTATCTGCAAAATGAAATGGAAAGAGTAAAGTCACTAAAGGAAGAAGAGGACCAATATGTCAGGCTAGCTCGACAAACGCTGGAAAGTTACGTCATTAATCATAAATTAATTGAAAGGCCTGATGATTTAATAAAAGAGCTTGTAGAAAAGAAAGCAGGAGTATTTGTTTCTTTGAAATTAGATGGAAGTTTACGCGGTTGTATTGGGACCATTTCACCTACTGCTGACAATATAGCTGATGAAATAATCCAAAATGCCATTAGTGCAGGTCTAGAGGATCCCAGATTTGCCCCTGTAACTGAAGATGAACTTTTAAGATTAGTATATAGTGTTGATGTATTAGGCCATGCTGAAAAAATCAATTCCATAGACCAACTAAACCCTAAGGAATATGGTGTAATTGTAAGTAAAGGACGCAGGCGGGGTTTGTTACTTCCTAATCTTGAGGGAGTTAATACAGTTGAGGAACAGATTTCTATAGCCTTGAAAAAGGCAGGAATAGATCCAAATGAAGATTATGAATTGGAAAGATTTCAGGTGGTAAGACATGAGTAAAATAAGATGTGAAATATGTCCTCACTATTGCAATTTAAGGAATGGCCAAGTTGGTATATGTAGGGCTAGGACCAATGTTGATGGCAAGATTCTTTCAATTAATTATGGACATATTACAAGTATGAATCTTGATCCTATTGAAAAAAAGCCTCTTAGGAGATTTCATCCTGGCAAAAACATATTATCAATAGGAAGCTTTGGTTGTAATTTAAGCTGTTCTTTTTGTCAAAATCATGAAATTGCTATGGCTTCTAAGGATGAAATAAGGGCGCAGAATATTGAACCAGATAATATGATAAAAATGGCATTAGATTTGGCTGCTAGAGGGAATATTGGTATAGCTTATACTTATAATGAACCTTTAGTAGGATATGAATATGTAAGGGATTGCTCAAAGTTGGCAAGAGACCAGGGTTTAAAGAATGTTCTTGTAACAAATGGATGCTTTAATGAGGAGCCAATGAAGGAGTTATTTCCTTATATAGATGCTTTTAATATAGATTTAAAGGGATTCACTGATGAATTCTATAAGAAAATTGGCGGAAATTTAGAAACTGTTAAGAATTTTATTGCTTTAGCTTCAAATTATAGTCATGTAGAAATTACTACATTAATAATACCTGATGAAAATGACAGTGAGGAGGAAATCAGAGAGCTTTCAGACTTTATAGCATCTATTGACTCCAATATTCCTCTTCATATATCAAGGTTTTTTCCGTCATATAAAATGAATTATAAAGCTCCAACTGATATAAGTTTGGTATATCATTTGGCAGATATAGCAAGAGAAAATTTAAAATACGTTTACCAAGGCAATTGTTGATGATAAATTCAAAATGATAAAAGGGGTCGGTTCCTTTTTATCATTTTGCCGTATTCATATGTTAATTGGGAGCCAAGACATATTTGGAATGAACGACACGCCTAATTCAAGATTGGTGAAGTATCACAACACGAGAAAAAATAGGTTCGCAAACTCGCTATGCTCAAACAGTGCAAACCTAAACAAATTTTTCTCTTAGTCGGATACTACAATCGAATCTTTCATATGTCGGTCTTATCATTCCAAATATGTCTAGCTAAAATGATAAAAGGGGTCGGTTCCATTTTATCATTTTATTAATTGAGCATTTTTTATTTTTTATGGGTATAGATTTAATTAATAGATAAAACAGTGTATAAGGAGATGATCTTGATTATGGTATACAAATGTAGTGTATGTGGATATATTTTTGATGAAGAAAAGGAAGGGAAGCCTCTTTTAGAATTAGGGCAATGTCCTGTATGTAAAGAACCTATAGATGTTTTTGAACCTGTAGAGAGTAAGGAAGATCCAAAGAAAGAAGAGGAAAAGAAAGAGACAAAAGAAGATATTGATTTACAGTATTCAGCCAAAACTAGGAAGAAAGATGCTAATTATAAATATATGAAAGAGATTCATGATATGGCTGTATCAGGGGAAACCATTATAGATGCAATGGGAACAGAAATGTCTATGCCTAATTGGGATGATATTCTAATTCTTGGAGCGCAGCTCAATCCAATGCCACTATTAGATGATGCTCATGTTGATACAGTTACTGTAATTGGAAAGAATGCAAAGCGTCCAATGGTATTAGAAGGGCCTGTATATATTTCTCATATGTCTTTTGGTTCACTTTCTAAAGAAACAAAAATTGCTCTTGCAAAAGGAAGTGCAATGGCTGGAACTGCAACTTGCAGTGGAGAAGGTGGAATATTACCTGAAGAAAGGGAAGCTGCAGCAAAATACATATTTGAGTATATTCCAAACAAATATAGTGTAACAGATGAAAACCTTAAAAAATCAGATGCTATAGAAGTAAAAATTGGTCAAGGAACTAAACCTGGTATGGGCGGACTTTTACCTGCTGCAAAGGTGACACCAGATATTGCAAGAATTCGTAATAAACCATTAGGAGAAAATATACTTAGTCCTTCAAAATTTCCAGAGATTGATACAAAAGAAGATTTAAGGGATTTAGTAGGAGAGCTTCGCCAACGTTCAGAAGGAAGACCTATAGGCATAAAGATTGCTGCTGGAAGAATAGAAAAAGATTTAGAGTTCTGTGTCTTTGCAGAAGCTGATTTTATTACAATTGATGGTAGAGGTGGAGCAACGGGAGCTTCTCCTAAATTGTTACGTGATTCCACTTCTTTACCAACTATTTATGCACTTTATCGTGCAAGAAAATATTTAGACGAAGTAGGCTCAGATATTCAATTAGTAATAACAGGTGGACTAAGAGTATCTTCTGACTTTGCAAAAGCATTAGCTATGGGTGCAGATGCAGTTGCAGTTGCTTCAGCTGCTATGGTAGCAGCAGCTTGTCAACAGTATCGTATTTGTCATACTGACAGATGTCCTGTAGGTGTTGCGACACAAGATCCAAAGTTAAGGGAAAGATTCAATATTGATGCAGCTGCTATGAGAGTTGCAAATTATTTAAAGGTATCTGTTGATGAACTAAAAACTTTCGCTAGAATTACTGGAAATAACAGTGTTCATGATTTAAGTGTAGATGATTTATGTACAATTAATCGTGAAATATCTGAATTTACAAATATACCTCACGCATAGAAGGAAAGAAGATACAAGGGTAAAAATTCAATGAATTTTTACCCTTGTTTTTATTTTACAGTTTTTAAAGATTAATATGTAAATTCTTAAACTCTAAGCTTCTTAATTTTTTTAGGTATATGATTTAACTCTTTAGATCCTGCTCTATAGAAGTTCTTTGCTTCTATTGACCATTTGGTCAAAGTTAGATTTTAGTATATCAAAATCCCCATATTCTGTAGGAGCAAAGGATGCTATAGGTAATATATTGTTTATTGAATTATCTTCCATAGCTTTTAAAATTGTTGCCACACTATCTCTACCAGCAAATTCTCCAATAACTGTATCCTTGGGATAAGCTTTTTTCTTCCATTATTATTTCTCCTTAGTGAAGTTGGTTTTTATTTATGATTAATATACCATATAATTGTCTAATTTTGTTGAAATTCTTGTTATAAAGAAAATTGATATAATATTTGTCATTATCAAATATATTTATAACTAAATTTCTCAACAACTAATATGTTAAAGTATAAACATAAAATCTATTATATTTAAAAGGGTGAATTTTGATGATAATTGATTGCCATTTACATGAGGACAAATACTCATTTGATAGCAGACTTGGACTATATGATGCAATAAATAAAGCAAAAGATTTAGGTATAGATGGTATATGCGTTACAAACCATGATAACAATTTACTAAGACAGGAGATTGGCGATTCAGCTATAATAGATGGAGTCTTAGTAATAGTGGGGGCAGAGGTTTTTACTTTTGAAGGGGATATTTTAACTTTTGGATTAAATGATATACCAGAGGAAAGAATTAGTGCAGAAGAGCTCTTGACTATGGTGAATAAAAACCATGGAGTGGCTATAGCTGCCCATCCATTTAGGGATAATAATAGGGGAATTGGGAATCACATGATAAGATTAGCACCTATGTTATCAGGGGTTGAAGCTTTCAATGGAAGCACTAAATATCATCACAATATGCAAGCATATAATTTAGCAAAAAAACTAAATCTTCCTGTAACTGGTGCAGGGGATGCTCATGTTGTAGATAATGTAGGTATATATGCAACAAGTTTTGAAGATGATATCAGGGATCACATAGACTTTATTGAAGCAGTAAAGGCTAGAAAATTCTATCCAGTTTCAAGAGAAGAATTAAGTGGAAAAGAGATTTCTACATTTACTTTAACTAAATAATGAATTTGATAATGTAAAGTAGGCTTTTGTTAGATGTTCTTGTTATTGAAAATTTCTATAATAAAAAAAGTTAAATTAAATTTATCTATTTGACTTAACAATATAAAAATGACATAATTTACCGTTGAGACGAAAAAAATAAAAACATAAAATTAAAGGAGGAAACAAGTGAAAAACTCAAAGAAACTAATTAGCTTATTATTAGTATTGCTACTAGCTATTACTCTAGTTGCATGTGGAGACAAAGAAGTTGTAGAAGATACTAATGAAGAAGTAGTAAATGAAAAACCTTATGAAGGAACTGTTTTAGAAGTATCTGTAGCATATGGTGGTGCTGATGCATCATTTGAAGCTTTTACTCAAGAGACAGGAATCGAAATTGAATGGGTAAGCATGTCTACAGGAGCAAAACTTTCTCAACTTCAAGCTGAAGATGGAAAAACTACAACTGATATATGGTTTGGTGGTGGCGTAGATAGCTATATTAATGCACGTGAAGCAGGATATCTACATCAATATAAATCACCTGAATATGCTAACATAGACGACAAGTATATAGATTCTGAAGGTTATTATGGTGCTTTAGCTATAGTTCCACATGGTATTATAGTCAATAATGATATAATTGACGAATTAGGATTAGATATACCTGAAACATGGGAAGACCTTACAGACCCACAATATAAGGGTGAAATAATAATGGCAGATCCAAGTATTTCTGGTGGACAATATGCAATTCATAGTGGTTTACTTCAACATATGGGTGAAGAAGCTGGTTGGGCATTTTGGGAAGCTATTGATAAGAATGTAGATTACTATGGACAAAGTGGAGGAGAACCAGGTCAAAAAGTATCAGAAGGTGAATTTGCAATAGGACTTACTGCAATTACTGGTGGTACTTTTGGGTTGGCAGAAACATCCCCAGTAACTCCTATATTCCTTGATAGTGTTCCATGGATTCCTGCACCAATTGCAATATTTGAGAATTCCCAAAACAAGGATGCTGCAAAAGTTTTTGTTGACTGGTATGTTTCAGAACATGGACAATCAATTTTAAAAGACGCAGATGCTAGAATCATGGCAAATAGAAATGTTGAGGCTCCAGCAGATTTAGCTGCTATATTGGATATAGATAAATTAATTGATTTTGATTTAGTAAAAATGGGAAGCGATAGAGAAAGCACACTAGCAAGATGGGCAGAGATTATAGGTGAATAGGAATATTTCCTATTCATCACTTTTAGAAAAAGCTATAATTATTTTATTAATCATAGCTTTTTTGCTATTTATCCTATATCCAATAGTAGGACTATTTATAAGAAGCTTGACTGAGGGTGGGGAATGGTCCCTTTATTATTATAAGGATTTATTTAAAGATGAAAATTTGGAGCTTATTAGAAATAGTGTATTTGTTGCAAGTTTATCTTCAATTTGTGCAACTATCTTAGCCTTGTCTATAGGTTTATATGCTCATTTTAAAGGGGCTAAAATTAGAAATTACATATACAGAGGGTTAATGATATCCATGATTTCTCCACCCTTTATTTCTTCATTAGGCCTCCTTACTCTGTTTGGACGTAGAGGCTTGATTAGTTATGGCCTTCTTGGACTTACTTTAAATCCATATGGATGGCATGGAATTGTTTTGTTACAAAGTTTAGGGGGGATCCCTCTGTCTGCTATGTTCATTATGGCTGGTTTAAATCAAATAGATAGTAGACTAATATTAGCATCTAGGGATCTAGGAGCCAATACTTGGCAAACACTTAAGAATGTGATCCTACCAAGTTTGATTCCAACAATTCTATCAGTTTTGTTTTTAAGATTTACTATGAACATATCAGATTTTACCACACCTATAATTATCGGTGGTAGATTCAACGTTTTAGCAACTGAAGCATATCTTAGGGTTTATGCACAAGCAAATTTAAATGGAGCAGCTGCAATGACAGTTCTTCTGCTACCACCAGCATTAATGGCATTCTTTTTTTATAATAAAAATTTACAAAAAACTAATACTTTATCTGATAGATCAAAAATTTTAGACGTGGAATCATTGAATTTTAAACTCCCAAAACTTATAAACTTCATATCTGCAACTATTACTGTGATATTCTTTATTATTATGGTGGTACAGTATGGAAATATTTTCATACAGGCTATATCAAGGAATGTATCAGGTAAACTAGTATTTACTACAGATCATTTACATTTTTTCCAAACTCGTCACTTTGATGCCTTGTTGAGAACAATTTATATGGCATTAATTGCTGGTCTTTTGTCTACAATATTTGGTCTCTTACTTTCTTATTATAATAGAATGCGTAGGATACCAGGGATGAAAAGTATTGAATTTATTGGTTCATTACCATATATAATTCCAGGAATATTCTTTGGTTTAGCATACATAGTGGCTTTTCATAATGGGCCAATAAAAATGACAGGAACATTGTTAATTCTAATTATTAATTGTACTTTTCGACATGTGTCAGTTGGAACTAAGGCTGCAAATGCTGCCTTTGAAAATATTGATAAAAAACTGGAATGGGCTTCTTATGATTTAGGGGCTTCAAAATTACAATCTTTGTGCACTTTAATTTTTCCTATGTTGCGTCCTACTTTCTTAACCAGCTTCATAAATGCTTTTACGGCTTCTATGACCACAGTTGGTCCACTTATGCTTTTAATTTCACCAAAGAACTTGATTATAAGTGTCTTAATGTTTAGTGAAGTTAGCAATGGTCGCTATGGGCAAGCTGCTGTTATGGGAGTTTCCTTGATACTAATAACCTTTACGGTAAATCTAATTGCCATTGCATTAATGACAAGAGAGAAGAGGATAATAAAATGATTTTAGAATTAAAAAACCTAACAAAAATGTATGATGATGAAAATGGAGTATCTAATTTTAATCTAACAGTAGAACGTGGAGAATTTATCACATTGTTGGGGCCATCTGGTTGTGGAAAAACTACAACTTTAAATTTAATTGGTGGTTTTCTAAAAGCTGATAGTGGTCAAGTTATAATGGAAGGAAAGGATATTAGTGGCCTTCCACCAGAGTCTCGAAAGGTGTCTACAGTCTTTCAAAATTATGCATTGTTTCCTCATCTTAATGTACTTGAGAATGTTGCATATGGTATACGATTTTTCATGAAGTATCCAAAGAAAAAGGCTTTATCTGCTGCAAAGGAATTTGTTGATCTTGTTGGATTGTCTGGATATGAAAAATCCAATATTGGTAACTTAAGTGGAGGCCAACAACAGAGAGTTGCTTTAGCAAGATCAATTGCAACAGGAGCAGAAGTACTTTTATTAGATGAACCTTTGAGTAACCTTGATGTTGCCTTAAGGACTCACTTAAGAAGGGAATTGAAAGAGATTCAAAGAAAAACCAAGACAACCATGATTTATGTAACTCATGATCAAGAGGAAGGATTAAGTCTTTCTGATCGTATTGTGGTAATGGATAAAGGCCTAATTGTTCAAATTGGTAGGCCAAAGGAAATATATTATAAGCCTGCAAATTTATATGTAGCAGATTTTGTTGGAAAGTCAAACTTCATAGAGGATGAAAAGGGAAATCAATATATACTACGACCTGAAGATGTGAACATAAGAGAAAACCCTGATGGGAAATACATTATAGAAGAAATGGTTTTTTTAGGCCACAGGACAGAGTATATACTAAGAAAAGGTGAAGAGAAGGTAGAAGTACATCTTCAAGGAATTAGAGGAAATGATTTCAATATTGGTGCTAATGTAGATATTGAAATATTGTTTAAATCAAAACTTAATAGTTAAATGGGACAGGGGACATATAGAATGTCCTCTTATTTTTTGTTTTATAATTTAAATAAGTGGTAATTATATAGTTAAGGAGGGTGAATCTATTGAAGAGTTTAACAGAGTATAGTTTAAAAGGATTGAATTTAAAAAACAGGATAGTAATGCCGCCTATGTGTATGTATTCAGCAGATGAAGAAGGGAAAGCTAATGATTTTCATGAGGTACATTATGCATCAAGGGCTGCAGGTGGAGTAGGGCTTATAATTGTGGAAGCAACAGGAGTTACTCCAAATGGAAGGATTAGCAGCAATGATTTAGGAATTTGGTCTGATGAACATATAGAAGGTTTAAAAAGAATAGTTGAAAAAGTTCATGCTTATGATGGGAAAATTGGAATACAAATCTCACACGCCGGAAGAAAATGCCAATCAAATGATGAATATATAGTAGGACCTTCAGCAATTTCATATAGCGACAAATATAGAGTGCCAAGAGAATTGTCGAAAGACCATATTAGGAAAACTGTTTTACAATTTAAGGATGCCGCTAAACGTGCAAATGATGCAGGTTTTGATATGATAGAAATCCACGGTGCCCACGGATATTTAATAAATGAATTCTTGTCTCCACTATCAAATAGGAGAAATGATCAGTATGGCGGAAGCTGTGAAAATAGAGTAAGGTTTTTAAAGGAAATCTTATCAGAAGTTAAAGAAGTATGGCCAGATGATAAACCAATTTCTCTAAGAGTTTCAGCTGATGATTATACTGAAGGTGGAATAGACAAGGCTGAAATGATTAAAATTGTAAATCTTGTTAAAGAGGATATTGATATTGTTCATGTAAGTAGTGGAGGAGTTGTTAGTGCAAAAATAGATACTTTCCCTGGATATCAAGTTACTCATGCTGAGACTATTAAAAAGATGTGTAATGTGCCCACCATAGCTGTAGGCCTGATAAAGGATTATGATCATATAGAAGAAATAGTGGCAAACGGAAGAGCTGATTTAGTTGCATTAGGTAGGGCACTTTTACGAGAGCCTTATTTAGTATTAAATATGGCATATGAAAAAGGAGTAGATATTTCTTTCCCTAGGCAGTATGAAAGAGGATTTCTTTAGAAAATAAAATAGGTGTTTAAGAACAGTTTTTTTACTGGTCTTAAACACCCTTTTGCTTAGCCTATAATTGTAATGCAGTGGTTCTTAATTTGATTGTGATTTTTCTTTTGCAAATAAGAACCCATGATATCTTATTAATATATAAACACAGGCAATTACTGCTATTATTTCTTCAATAGTTACTAATGTTGGAAGAAATGATATAGGATTTCCTAATTTAGTTAAGAATCCATTTGTAAGCTTTAAGGCCAATCCACTTATTACTAATGGAAAGGAAAAGCCAGAATAACTTGGATAAAATTGTAATTTTAGTATCTTTGGCATATAAAGTATTACTGCCCAATATAAAACTTGAGATATTATTAGTAAAATATATACAAGGGCTATACTTTTAGTTTCAAATGAATTCATGTATCCTGCTAAACACAAACTTGCTGGTGCTGCTAAAATTGCAATAGTAGGTATTGTTGCCTCTGCCATTTCTTTTACTAGGATAACTCTCTTTAAAACAATTACAAGTAATACTAGAAAAGAAATTAATGCAAACCAGAATGCTATTCTTCCTATTGATTGCATTCCAACTGCTCCAGCTGTAACACTGGCTACAGCTATACCAACATAGGGTATAAACCAGCTTGGGAAAACTTTTTTAATATTATAAATGCCCCCTGCTACAAATTTGTTGGTAAACCATATCATTAGAATGACATGTAAAATAATTCCTCCAAACCAAAAAACATTAGCTAATCCTTGACTATAAGGTTTAAAATATGTAGCGTAAAGCATCATTGACATTGAAAAAGTTGGAAAAACACTTGCAACAACTGGGTTGTTAAGGGCTTCCTTAACTCCATTTGAGAAGGTGAATATCTTCAATAAAACCAAAATAAAAATAATAAGCGAAATTACTCCAAATACACTTCTAAGACCTTGACTATGGGACTGAATTAAATTTCCTAATGCTGCAAATCCAAGCATTAAACCTGTAATGGGTAGTGGCAATTTTTTCAATAGATCTTTCATATATTGCTCCTTTCTATGATTTTTACTTTATTAATATTATATCAGTATGACTAACAAATCTTAAATCAATATAATTAATACTAAAAGTATTGATATAGATTATTATAATATCATATTTTAAATTGTGAATTGTGCATTGTGGATTGGATTTGATTAGGGTATAAATTGACAATAGATATTAATAATATAATATGAGTAAGAAGTAAGTCTTTTTATATTTTGAATATGGTAGATTAAGGATTTGGTTAGAAAATGAGATTAAAAAGGGAATTTTACCAAAGAAACACTATATTAGTTGCTAGGGATTTATTGGGGAAGAAATTAGTCCATAAGGAGGATGGTATTCATTATATAGGCAAAATAGTAGAAACTGAAGCCTATATAAATACTGAAGATGATGGAGCCCACTTTAATAAAGGCTTGACTAATAGGACCAGAATTATTGATGAATCAGGAGGCCATATTTATATCTACAATATATATGGAATGTATCAGCTGTTTAATATAGTTGCTGAGAAAAAAGGAGTCCACGGAGCAGTATTGATTAGAGCTGTGGAGCCTATTGAAGGGATAGAATCCATGTATATTAACAGATATAAGAAAGACTTTTCTAGTCCTAGTAAAAAAGAAATTATTAATCTTACTAATGGTCCTGCAAAGTTTGTTATGGCAATGGATATTTCAAAGGAAGAGTTTTATGGAGCAGATTTGGTCCTAAATAAAAGATTATGGGTTGAAAATGCTAATGATTTGCAAAAAGATGAAGTTGTAAGAAGTAAGAGAATCAATATTGATTATGCCATAAAAGGCAAAGATTATCTTTTGAGATTTCATATAAAGGATAATCCATTTGTTTCCAAGTAGGCGGAGCATCCTTGTTAGCTTAGATTAGGCTTAGGATAATATAATTCCACTCACCAATGATAGACTTGAAGAATTCTAAAACTCATTCCAATGAAAAAACCTTCAGCTTTCAATGACTTTGAGGTCTATCTTTAGGGCGTGCAAGCTGCTTAACGGATTTTTCATCTCCATTCGCTAAGAATTCTATTCAAATCTTCATAATGTTCACTCCATTATATTATCCTAAGCCGGTCAACTCTAACAATGGTATAATTCTGATTATAATACAATTAATTTAGGAGGAATTAATATGAAATTTGCACATGTTACATTGTCAGTTAAGGATTTAGAAGAATCAATTAAATTTTATAATGAAATAGTAGGTCTTCCTATTGTGAGAAGATTTCCAGCAGGGCCAGGCACAGAGATAGCTTTCTTAGGTGAAGGAGATACATTAGTAGAATTGATTAAGAATGATAATGTAGATAATATTGATTTAGGTAAGAATATTTCCATAGGTTTTGCAGTAGAATCACTGGATACTACTATGGAATTTTTAAAAGAAAAGGGTATTGAATTAGAAAGTGGTCCATTCCAACCAAATCCAAAGACTAGATTTGTTTTTGTATTAGATCCTAATGGATTAAAGGTTCAATTTATAGAATAATATTCTTCAGCATCCTGTCATTAGTGGCTAGCCAAAGAATCTTGCTATTACAACACAATCAAGATTCTTGGCAAAGCTTAGGATGACAAAATTAGTTCTTAGTAGTCTCCAAAAAACTATTTGGTCTACCTTATTGCTTAGAATGCTATTAGACTTAATGCCATTACGGCCATTCCTGAAATTAAACCAAATATGGCTATATGGTGTTCTCCATATTTTTCAGCTGTAGGCAATAGCTCATCTAGTGAAATGTAAACCATTATACCTGCAACAAGAGCAAATACTATACCAAACATTGCATCATTAATAAATTGTTTGAGTACGAAATAGCCAACAATTGCACCTAAAGGTTCTGCTAATCCTGATAAAAATGAATAGGAAAATGCCTTCTTTTTATCTCCAGTAGCGTAATAGATTGGAATCGAAACAGAAATACCTTCAGGAATATTGTGTATAGCAATAGCTATTCCAATGCTTATACCTAGGGCTGGATCTTCTAAGGCACCAATAAAGGTAGCTAATCCTTCCGGGAAGTTGTGTATTGCTATAGCAAATGCAGAAAATACTCCCATTCTATAAAGCTCTGTATTCTTATTTGTGTCTTCAATTTCTTCATCGGTTATTTCAGTTACATCACGCATTGAATGCGGGTTTTCAAAGTCTGGTACTACTGCATCTATTAATGCTATTATGACTATACCTGCAAAAAAAGCAAATGTGGTATAGGCATAGCCTTTTGAAGCACCGTACAATGCCTCTAAAGAATCTCTAGCTTTTGCAAACATTTCAATCATAGACACATATATCATAACACCGGCAGAGAAACCTAATGCCGCTGACAAGAACTTTTCATTTGTCCTTTTAACTCTTAAAGCCAGTAAACTACCTATACCTGTTGATAATCCAGCAAATAAAGTAATTCCAAAAGCAAATATTAAATCTCCTCTAGAAATATCCATATTAGACTCCTTTCATATTTAATTAAGTACCCTATATCTTAAATAAATATCATAAATTAAGGAAAGAAAAGTTAATAAATCATTCTTTTTATTTTATTGGAAATCTTTTCTGAATTCTTTAACACTATCTCTTACTAATGTTGAAGTGTATGCTACTGAAGCTCCACCACCAAAGGCAGTAGATACGAATGCTGCTTCCATTATTTCCTCGTCTGTGGTACCTGCTTTCATAGCCTTATAAATATGGGAAACTATGCAGTAATCACATCTACTATATGCACCTATGGCTATTAATTCCTTATGCTTTACTGATAAAGCACCCTCTTTATATACAGCAGCTGTAAATCCTGTATAACCCTTCATAGTATCTCTATTCTCAGCATATAAATTCTTAATACCTTCATTTAAGATTGTTCTTGGATCATTTGACATTCTATTCCTCCTATTATTTTGGGTATATATACAGTAGTAAGTTGTGTATAACTCAAAATAAATTAAAAAGGAGAATCCTATGCCAGTTTCAGCTAAGCAATTAAACTTTTGTGATGTTTCTACCGATTTTGATAAATTTTTAT
>JAQVYQ010000085.1 GCA_028708575.1 Tissierellia bacterium | reverse complement strand
CAACATTAGCACGAGATATCAAGCTTTTGGAAAATGGAGGATACATAACTAAAAAGGTTCAGCCGGTAGACCAATTCCCATGGACAGTACACGTTGAGAGTATAATTCTGATGACGTATTGTGGTTCAAGGGAGGGGTAATGTGATTTGACCACAACATATAGTGGTTTGAGGATGGAATTTTGGTCGAAAATCGATGAAAAAACACCGTTTTTTGACCCTTGTTTTTAGGATGATTTATAGATGACATAGGGTAATTTAAGTGATGGCAAAGTAAAAGTAGTAAAAAGAGGGGTAGGAAACTAGATAATATTTATAATATTTATTTAGGAGTTTAAGATGAAAAATATAAATAATAATTATATTAAATTGAACTTGTATTTATAGAAAGGAGCTGAAATTAAATGAACAAAATAGTAATGCTAGATATTAATTTTGATTATGGAAATGAAATTCAAACTATAAATCCGGTTTTATTAATAAGTAAAAATGATGTTGTTTTAGTTGATTGTGGTTATCCTAATTTTTTATCTTTTTTGGAAGATGAGATGAAATCAAAAGGTATAGATCCTAATTCGCTGACCAAAGTATTGATTACACATCATGACGATGACCATATGGGAGCTTTATATGAAATCAAAGAAAAATATCCACATATTAAGGTAGTATCAAGTGAAATAGAGAGTGAGTATATTTCTGGTAAAAGGAAATCACTTAGACTGTTGCAAGCAGAGGAAGTACTAAAGGTCATGCCAGAAGAACAGAAACAATTTGGAATTGAATTCTGTGAAACTTTAAGAAAAGTTAAACCTGTCAATGTAGATATAATGGTTAAAGATGGAGATAATTTTGACTGGGCAGGAGGGTGTCAGGTTATATCTACTCCTGGACATATGCCGGGTCATATTTCATTATTTTTAACAAAGACTAATTCCATTGTAACAGGTGATGCGGCAGTTATAGAAAATGGTGAATTGGTAATTGCAAATCCGCAATTTACGCTTGACCTAAATTTAGCCGAAAATTCATTAGAAAAGATTATATCTATGAATGCAGATAATTATTATTGCTATCATGGAGGAAAATTAGTTAGATCCGCAACTAGGTAATATAATTATTTTTATGACTAAATTAGAATGTATAGCAAAAAAAGTAATCTATTTTAATTTTACAATTATGAATGAAGGATAAAATTGAAACTAATTTTAAAATATATTGACATAGACATTGGTGTCGTTTATAATCAAAAACGACACCAATGTCTATTTTAATTGTAATAGACAAGATAACTAATGAAATTAAGGAGGAGAATTTACATGTCTCCAAAGGTGAATAACCAATATAAAAGGAATAAGGAACTTGAAATACTCCAATCTGCAAAGAATGTATTTATAAGAAAAGGGTATTTAAAAGCTACTATGCAAGATATTATAGTTGAAGCAGGTATATCAAGAGGTGCTATATATTCTTACTTCAATAACATTGAGCATATATTTGAGGAGCTTCTTAAATTAGAGGATGAAAAAGATATTATATATTTTGAAATAGAGGGACTATCTTCTTTTTGGGATCAATTAATAGAATGGATTAGACTTCAACAAAGAAATATTGTATCGACTAATAACAAGTTCCTACTCTGCAAAACAGAATTCTTCTTAACAAAGCACCTGCAATCAAATAAAACATACAATCCTTATGTTATAAAGAGATATGAGAGATTAGTGTCTTCAATAACAAATTTTATAGATAGAGGAATAGAAAAAAAGGAAATTTATCCTCTTAAATCATCAAAAGCAATCGCACTATATATAATTTCATTTTTGGATGGATTAATGCTAGATACCTTCAATTTGGGTATGGAGGTAACAGAAGTAAATGATCAAATAGATGTTGTAATTTTCACATTAGAAAACATACTATGCCCAATTAAATAATAAAAAGGAGTGTTATTATGCTATTTGAATCAACTAGAATAACTTTACGAAAAATGACAGTACAAGATATAGAGGTTTACCATAAATGGAGAAATGATTTAGAAGTTATGCAGTCTACTGCACCGATGTTAGATGTTTATCATATTGAAGAAACAGAAGAATTTGTGACAAAAGTCATATTAGGATCTCACTCTTCAAAGTGCTATATTATAGTTGATAAGGAATCTAAGAAACCAATTGGAATTACTTCTTTAATTAATATAGATAATAAAAATCGTAATGCCGAATGTATTATTGATATTGGAGATAAGGAGTCATGGGGTAAGGGATATGGAGCAGAAGCTATGAAATTACTACTTGATTTTGGATTTTTAGAGATGAATTTACATCGGATATATCTAAGAGTTTTCTCCTTTAATAGCAGGGCTATAAAACTATATGAGAAACTAGGATTTCAGCAGGAAGGAAAATCTAGAGAGAGTATCTTTCGTAATGGAAAATGGCACGATATCATTCATATGTCAATGATGCAAAATGAATACGCAGAAAAGATAAAATAACAGTAACATTCAGCTATAGAGTGTAAAAAATTGCAAAAATAAAGTCGCCATAGACTTAGAAAGGATAGAATATAATGTTTAACTATAAAACTTTAGATAATACTAGCATAGAAATTATTCATAAAGCATTTATAGATGCATTTTCTGATTATCAAGTCAAGATAGAAATGCCAATATGGAAGTTTGAACAAATGCTCCAAAGAAGGGGTTATGTTCCAGAAATGTCTATAGGAGCATTTGTAAATGAAACATTGATTGGATTTGTTTTGAATGGGTGTAGAATTTGGAATGGTAAGCTAACTGTATATGACATTGGAACAGGTGTTGTAAGAGAACATAGAAGACAGGGAGTAATTAATAATATACTTTCAGATATCAAGGTTTTAATTAAAGAAAAAAATGTAAAAAAATATGTATTAGAAGTGATAAAATCTAATGAATCTGCTGTGAATCTTTATAAAAGGCAAAACTTTCAAATTCAAAGAGAGTTAGAGTGTTTCCAGATAAATAAAAATCAATATAATTTTATAAACAATCATAAAGTTGAACTGGCCAATAAAATTGATTTAAATCAATTAGTTCAATTTTGGGACTTTAATCCATCATGGCAAAACTCTATTGATTCAGTTAATGCTGTTTCAGATTCTCTTATATATTCAATTGTACGTTTTGATGATACTATTGTTGGCTATGGTATTATTGATAAAAAATCTGGAGATATACCACAAATAGCTGTAGATAGAAATTTTAGGTGTAATGGAGTTGCGAGAAGTCTAATAACTAACTTAATAAAGAATACAGAATCTCCAAATATTAGTGTTCTTAATATAGATGGTCAAATGAAATCAATGCAAAACTTTTTTATAAAATTAGGTTTTAAGAATAGCGTTACTCAATATGAAATGGTATTGTGTTTATAATTTTAGCTTATAATATATATATATATATATATATATAAACAACTCGAATAATTAAAGAAATAATAAATGTATTTCGTTTTGAAATATTTCCAAACTAATGGTAAATCTAAATTAGAAAAAGGAGATGCCAAAATGGGACGCAAACTCTTAGAAATAACAACATTGAATGGACTTACAATAGATGAACTAATTGATCTTGAAGAAAAATATCAAAAGAAATCTATAAATCTCTACTCTGTACTGTGATTATGAGATATAGAGATATTCACACAGAAGAAATACAACACATACTTGGAAAATCTCGTTCAGCGGTAATTGGATATATTAATAAGTAGAACAAGTATGGTATGGATGCTTGATAATCATGGTGGTTCAGTTAGTACATTTACTGATGAAATGCTAGAAGATTTAAGAGATACTGTGCTTAATAAATTACCTAGAGATTTCGGTTATTTATCTGCAACTTGGGATATTCATATGCTCTCTGAATATGGTTACAATACATTTGGAAAAGAATATTCCTCTGAATGGATTCGTCAAATGCAAATAAAAATAGAATTCTCATATAAACGAGGATAATATATGCCTACAATGAGCTTCTAGAAGCCTTTAAAAAAGCTACTAAGCTCCTAGACATCATTGAGAATACTTCAGATACAGTACTATATGTACAAGATGAAGCTAAAATCAGAGTGGAATCCAATAACTACCGAAGCTGGAACCCTATCAGGTAACCCCTGTAATAGAAAGGAATGGTGCCCGACAGGGCGCTAATATCATTGGCGCCACTGAAATTAGCAAGAATTATGATTCTGTTGTGAATGTATATTCTTCTGATCAAAGAATTACTTCTATTGCAATTATTGAGTTTTTAAAAAACATACTCGATGTAAACAAGGATAAAAAGGTCTTTATAATATGGGATAATGCTAGAATCCATACTTCTAAGGCCTTTGAGGAGTTCATCAGTTATCATGAAGACAAACTTTTTATATTAAACCTTCCACCATATTCTCCCATGTTAAACCCCAAAGAAAATGTGTGGAATAAGCTTAAATCCATTTTTTATGGATATAAAGCAAGATCTTCTATTAATGAGATTAAAGATTTTATTTTAGATTATTTTATTCATATGAATTCTAATAAATCTGAAACTCAATCCCTTGTTAATGGTAGATTTTATTACAAGTAGTTTAATTTTTGAACTTGTATAATAATACTTAGTGGGAGGTATACAGATGTCAATACTGTTTAGAAAGTACACAAAACACCCAGGTATTACTAAGGATTATCATAAGGTAAGGGCATTCTTTATAAAACTGGGGTATGCAGAATTTGAATACACTAGGTGGGATTGGATGGCAACCCATAGTTATTTGGATAAATCTGCAGTAGGCAGAATCGGCTTGTGGGAGGAGGAAGGAGAAGTTGTAGGGATTGCAACTTTTGATTGTCAGCTTGGCACAGCCTTTTGCTTGACTTTACCGGAATATACATACTTGAAAAAAGAGATATTGCTGTATGCGAAGGATAAACTATCAAAGGATGGGAGATTTGGTGTCTTTATAAGGGATGCTGACTTGGAATTTCAGGACATTGCAACCGAACTTGGTTTTGTTGCCACACAGGAGAAAGAATCCGATTCATTTTTTTATTTGGATAAAACATCCACAGCGTACGATTTACCGAAGGGATTTTATATAACTACAATGAAGGAAACTTTTGACTTATATCAATATAAGCGTGTTTTATGGAAGGGTTTTAATCATGAGTTGAATGGTGAGGGAGAACTAAAGTTTTTTGAAGAAGAAGAGCAGGAAACAAGGAGAGCGATGATCCGACCAAACGTGGACTTAAACCTAAAGGTGGCTGTCGTTGCACCAGATGGTAACTTTGTTTCTTATTGTGGTATGTGGTATGACAAAAATGCAGGATTTGCAGTAGTTGAACCTGTAGCTACTGATCCAGATTACCGCAATATAGGTTTAGGGAAGGCGGCAGTTTTGGAGGGAATCCGTCGTGTCGGAGAACTCGGAGCAAGGAAAGCTTTAGTGGGTTCCCAACAGCAGTTCTACTATAGTATCGGATTTCGTCCATTTTCAACCTTTACTTTGTGGAAAGAAAAATAGGCAAGACTTTATTGCAATTTTGACGAATGAATTAGAGGTTAAGCGGGTTGTGAACCGGAGAGTCCTTGTATCTTTGAAAATTTATAATTTATAAGATAGATAATGCTCAGATGTCGTCTGTGATTTTGGTGTTATATTTTGAATACCTACAGCAGCAAAGAAAAATATATTTCAAATGGTAACAATTGATGATTTGACTTTGCTTGTGATATGAGATTTCGTCAAAGGGTAGTTAAGTATGAAATTAAACATAATAATAACGCAAAGGCAGCTAGAAGGTACCACACTAGCCGTCAGCAAGTTCAACGCTGGAGAAAAAGATATGATGGAGATGTGAGTTCTTTGGCAAACA
>JAQVYQ010000030.1 GCA_028708575.1 Tissierellia bacterium | reverse complement strand
TATGGCCCCATGGTCAAGCGGTTAAGACATCGCCCTTTCACGGCGGTAACCCGGGTTCGAATCCCGGTGGGGTCACCAAGTTTAATTTGGGCGCATAGCTCAGTTGGGAAGAGCAGGGGACCAAAACAGTGAGTTTCTGTTTTGTGTACATCGCTTTGTGCATAAGATATATGCAGTAGAAAAAGGTAAAGATGATAACAACCATTTAATTTGGGCGCATAGCTCAGTTGGGAGAGCACCTGCCTTACAAGCAGGGGGTCACAGGTTCGAGCCCTGTTGTGCCCACCAAGTTTTCATAATCGTAGAAGTAATTAATTTGATTAGTTGGACTGCGGTATGGTGAATTAAGAATAGCAAATAATATGCGGCCTGGTAGTTCAGTTGGTTAGAATGCCAGCCTGTCACGCTGGAGGTCGAGGGTTCGAGTCCCTTCCAGGTCGCCAAATAAAATGCTGGTGTAGCTCAATTGGCAGAGCAACTGACTTGTAATCAGTAGGTTGAGGGTTCAATTCCTTTCACCAGCTCCATTTTTTTAACTAAAACTATAATAAGGAAGTGTACCCAAGTGGCTAAAGGGGACGGACTGTAAATCCGTTAGCTAAGCTTTCAGTGGTTCGAATCCACTCTCTTCCACCATAATTATTACATTTGCGGAAGTGGCTCAGTGGTAGAGCATCGCCTTGCCAAGGCGAGGGTCGCGAGTTCGAATCTCGTCTTCCGCTCCATCAAGCTTTATATAGTTTGATACTTAACTTGAAGAGAAATCTTCACTTTTTTTTACCTTTTAAATATTATTTATATGTACCCTTAGCTCAGCTGGATAGAGCGTCTGACTACGGATCAGAAGGCCGGGAGTTCGAATCTTCTAGGGTACGCCATTATAACCATGTAATATTGACTTACATGGTTATATATTTTAAAAAGTTTACTATAATATATTTATTTAATTATTTGTTTATAGTCATTCATGCTTACTTATTACAATAAGGGTAATATACAAGTTATGATAGCTTATAAGGAGGTAATAAAATGCTAAATAGTATAATACACATGATAACAGATCCTAATGCTTATATAGTGTATCTTGCAGCGTTAATAATTAGTATATTCTTAAAATATATTATTGAAAAAAAGATGGATATAAATTTATTACTTTCACTAAGGATATCTTTGTTAAAAATTAATAGTACATTTGAATTATAATGTTTAAATTTTTATTCTTAGAAGCCTAATCAAGTAAATTCTCTAATTAAATATTCGATAATTATATAAATAAAATATTATATATATAGATATAATATTTTTAATAAAGAACCTTATAATAGTTATAGCTACAAGGTTTTATTACTATTAGAAATAGCGTAAAAATTAAGAATTAATCTACAAAATAGAAATTGGTTCTTGAATTTTAAGGATTTTACTGTCTCATATAATAGTAGATTTGACAGATTATATGTTAAAATAAATATGATAATAGTATTAAAAAAGAATATTTATTTAAATGTATGCGAGAGGTGAGTATTATAATGGAATATAATAAAACAAAAATTTCAATTTTAAAAGGTGATATTACAGAACAAAAAGTTGATGCTATTGTGAATGCTGCTAATAACACTTTATTAGGTGGTAGCGGAGTCGATGGAGCCATACACAAAAAAGGCGGTAGAATCATATTAGAACAATGTAAGAAGATTGGTGGGTGCCCTACTGGAGAGGCTAGAATTACTACGGCTGGTAATTTACCATGTAAATATATAATCCATACTGTAGGACCTATATATAGTTCTAATAATGATAGGAATGAAAAATTACTTTATAATGCTTATTATAATTCTTTAGAGTTAGCAGTGAATTACAATATTAAATCAATTGCTTTTCCAGCTATATCAACTGGGGCTTATGGATATCCGGTGAAAGAAGCTATAATTATTGTGTTTCCTGCAGTAATAGATTTTCTTGATAGCAATGGAAGTATTGATAATATTGAATTTGTGTTACATAATGATGAAATATTTACGGTTTACAATGAATATTTTACACAGAATTTGGGCATATTATAAATATTTTTAAAAATTGGGATATATTATAATATTGACTATTTGAAGGATTTATTATATTATTACATTAATTGGTCCTAAAAGGAGATGTTTAAAATATTTGCAGAGACTCATAAAATAATTGCAAACAACATATATGAGAATATATATAGAGTTCATGATATAAAATTAGATAGAAAAAAATTACTATGGGGCTCAGTAGCTCCTGATTATTTGCCTAAATACAAGTTTATTAGACATTATCATGATGAAAGTATAAATTATATAACAAAAGAAATAATAAATGTTATTTTTATTAGTAGGTATTTAGAATTAAATAAAGCCTTAGATCCAATAACAATGAGCTTATTAAGCAATAAAATAGGAATCATATCCCATTATTTATCAGATTATGTTTGTACGCCACATGCTAAAAGATGGACTTTTTCTGATTCTATGGTTAAGCATATAAAATACGAATCAAAATTAAATGATTTCGCTGAAAATCACACATTTAGGAAGAATATCATCAATGTAGATGATATAGATATTTTTGATAATGAAATGATAGATATGAAACTTCTAGTTAAAGATTATATAGAAGAAGTAATAGAAGAATACTCTATAAAAACAAGTTTTAAAAATGATTTAGACTTTGCATTATCATTAAATTTAAAAATAACGCACTTTATACTTGATACAATTAGCTCATACTCCTATGATATTCATAAGAGATTTGCAGTTGAGTTTTAAATTAAGAATTTGGCTAAATGCTAGGGTATTCATATTTACAATGACTCTAGCTTTTTTTATTATTATAATTGTATAGGTACAAGTCTAAAACCCTTGACAAATAAAAGGTAATGTTGTAAAGTTGTGATATTAAACAATAATATATAATGTGAGGAACAGAGGAGTAAACTAATACTGAAGTCAAAGCGAGCTGGTGAAGGTGAAAGACCAGTATGGATAATTAGTCGAAGAACGTCTGTGAGCTTCAAGTTGAAAGCAATTGCTAGTAGGTGAGACGTAGCTGATGCGTTAAATCAGTAGATATCGGTTTTAAAACCCGTATTTAAACGAGTGGATTAATTAATTAATCAATTTGGGTGGTACCACGAAACTATAGCCTTTCGTCCCTTTACAGGGATTGGAAGGCTTTTTATATGTCCATTTTAATAAAAGGAGTGAGTGTTAATTGAAAGAGAATCTAACTAGGAGTTATTATTGCGGCAGAATAAATGAAGAATTAATAAATAGTACAGCAACTGTAATGGGATGGGTTCAAAGCACAAGAGACATGGGTGGTGTTATATTCATGGATCTTAGAGATAAGACAGGTATATTACAGGTAGTTTTCAATGCTATGGATATTGAAGAACATTTATTTAGTGAAGTAGAAAGGATAAGAAATGAATTTGTAGTAGCAATAAAAGGAAAAATAAAAGAGAGAGATGAAGAAACGTATAATTCAAAAATACCAACGGGTACAATTGAACTTAAAGCTGAAGATATTGAAATATTATCTAAGTCAAAAGTACTCCCATTTGCAATTGAAAACAATAGTCAAGTTCGTGAAGACTTAAGATTAAAATATAGATATTTAGATTTAAGAAGACCTAGTATGTATAACAATTTTGTATTGAGGGATAAAGCTGTTAAATCTATTAGGAAGTATTTAGAGAACAAAGAATTTATGGAAGTAGAAACACCTATTTTAACAAAGAGTACTCCTGAAGGCGCTAGGGATTATTTAGTACCAAGTAGAGTGCATCCAGGTAATTTCTATGCGCTTCCACAATCACCTCAGATATTTAAACAACTCTTAATGGCATCAGGTTTCGATAAGTATTATCAGATTGCTAGGTGTTTTAGAGATGAAGATTTAAGAGCAGATAGACAGCCAGAATTCACTCAAGTAGATATGGAATTATCGTTTATTTCTCAAGAGGATATTTTAGTGCATTTAGAAGATTTATTTAAAAATGTATTTTCAGAAGTAATGGGTATTGAATTTGAAAATGCGTTTCCACGATTGACATGGAGAGAGGCCATGGATTTATATGGTTCGGATAAGCCCGACATTAGATTTGGACTTCCAATTGTAGACTTAACTGATATTGCTGAAAAATGTAATTTTAAAGTCTTCAAATCTGTTGTTGATAATGGTGGGCTAGTTCGTGCTATTAATATTAAAGGTGGAAATAGCTTTACTAGAACCGAGATTGAAGAGCTTACTGAAAAAGCAATATCCTATGGTGCAGGAGGTATGGCATGGATTGGAGTAGATGATAATGGAGAAATTCGCTCAGTATTAACAAAGTTCTTTACCGAAGAAGAAATGGAGTCAATATTAGAGAGAATGAAGGCAGAAAAAGGAGACTTAATTATCTTCTCTGCTGATAAAGAATCAACTGTATGTAAAACTTTAGGAAATCTTAGACTAGATATTGGTGATAAATTAGGATTAAGAAATAAAGATGAATTTAAATTTTTAATAGTTACAGATTTTCCATTGTTAGAATGGTCAGAAGAGGAAAATAGATATGTAGCGATGCATCATCCATTCACAATGCCTGCACTAGAAGATTTAGAATTAATTGATACAAACCCAGGTGCAATTAGAGCTCAATCTTATGATATTGTTTTAAATGGTACCGAATTAGGTAGTGGTAGTATTCGAATTCATAGAAGCGATATCCAACAAAAAATGTTTGAACTATTAGGATTCGATGCTGAAGAAATAGAAGCAAGATTTGGATTTTTGATTGAAGCATTTTCTTATGGGACACCACCACATGGTGGATTTGCTTTTGGACTTGATAGATTGATTATGATGATGGCAGGAGCAGATAGTATAAGAGATGTTATTGCATTTCCAAAGACAAGAGATGCATTTTGCCTATTGACAGATGCTCCTAACATAGTAGATAAGGAACAATTGGATGTATTAGATTTATCGATAACAAGTGAAGGCAATTTAGTGAACGCAGATAACCTAACATCTGAAAGGGAATCAATTAAAATAGATGCTGAAGATCTAGCAAATCTTTCAAAAATAGAAATGAGAACTAAGGATAAAGTAGAATTCGAAAATCATATCAAAAAAATGCTTAAGTTCACTTCTATAATTAAAAGTTTGGATGTATCAGAATATGATCCAGTAACAAATGTTCATCCAATGAACAATGTCTTCAGAGACGATATAGTAAATCAAGAATATAATAAAGAAGAATTATTAGGTAGTGCAACAGTAGAAGATGGATATATAGTAGTACCACAATTAATTGAAGATAATTAGGAAGGAGGATATCCATGAGAACTTTTGATAAAGGGATTGATGAACTTTTCAAACTATATAAATCTAATGAGATTAGCACAGAGGAGTTGACCTTATCCTATCTAGAACAAATTGAAAAAATGGATAATGAATTAAAAGCTTATATAACAATAGATAATGAAGGTGCCATAAACAAAGCTAAGGAAATAGATAAGAAAAAAGCTAGTGGAGCTAAATTAGGTGTATTAGCAGGGATTCCAATGATAGTCTCTGACGATATTTCCACAAAAGGAATAAGAACAACATTGAATTCAAAGATGATGGATAATTATGCACCTCCATTTAATGCAACAATAATTGAAAAACTATATAAAGAAGATGCAGTATTATTGGGAAAATCTAATATTAAAGAATTTGGAGTAGGTGAGACTAATAATCCATGGGGTGCTGCTACTGCCATTGAAAATAATGAAGCCATATTTGGTATTGTTTCAGATACATCAGGTGAAGTAAGACAATCAGCAGTAACTCATAATCTTTATGGCCTAAAACCAACTTATGGAGCGGTTTCAAGGTTCGGACTTATAGGCAGTTCACCTTCATTTGAACAAATTGGAATCATAACAAAGGAAATTGAGGACTTACCTAAAGTATTCCAGGTCATTAATGGTAAAGATTCAAAAGATTCAACATCCCTTGATAGCCAAGTAGATGAATTTACAAATAATCTTAATGGTAGTCTTGAAGGTATAAAAATTGCTTTACCTAAGGAATATTACAAAAATGATATAATTCCTGAATCAATTAAAAAGATGAAAGAGTTAGGCGCTAATATTGAATATATATCTATTCCTTCACTTGAGTATGCGCTTCAAGTATATGAAATAATATCCAGTGGAGAGTTCTCATCAAATATGGGAAAATTTGATGGTATAGCCTTTGGATATAGAGCAAGTGATTATAACAATGTAGATGAACTATATAGTAAAAGTAGAGCTGAATCATTAGGAGAAGATGTTAAGAAAAAAATTATATTTGGTAGCTTTGTATTAAGTAGTAATCAATACAAGGATTATTATGAAAAATCTCAAAGAATAAGAGGATTAATATGTAAAGAACTCAAGGATATTTTTAATAAGTATGATGTAATATTAACTCCAGTTATAAATAATGAATCTGACATAGAGAGTGACCTCTACACAGTTTCAGCTAATATTTCGGGATTACCAGCGTTATCTATGCCAAATATAGATAATAACAATATAGGAATTCAATTGATAGGTCCAGCTTTCAGTGAGAGTGTATTATTTGCAATTGGGTCAATTTTTGCAAAAGAGAAGAAAAATGGTGGTGTAAAATAATGGAAAAACAATTTGAAACCGTAATGGGTCTAGAAGTCCATGTTGAATTAAAGACAAATACTAAAATATTTTGTAATTGTACAACAGAATTTGGTGGAGAACCTAATACACATGTATGTCCTGTTTGTATGGGGTTACCTGGTGCTCTACCAGTATTAAATAAAGAAGTGGTTAAATATGCAATAAAAGCAGGTTTAGCAACAAATTGTGAAATAACAAAAGTTGGAAGACAGGATCGGAAAAATTACTTTTATCCAGATTTAGGTAAAGCATACCAGATATCACAAGGAGATACTCCATTATGCCATAATGGATATTTAGAAATAGAAACGGAAGATCAAACAAAAAGAATTGGTATTACAAGAATCCATATTGAAGAAGATGCTGGAAAATTGGTTCATAGGGAAGGAGTAGGAACTTTAGTTGATTTAAACAGATCTGGTATGCCTCTTATAGAAATTGTATCAGAACCAGACTTAAGAACAGCTGAGGAAGTTAAGGCATATTTACAAAAATTACGAGCTAATATGTTATATATAGATGTCTCTGATTGTAAGATGAATGAAGGCTCCTTTAGAGTTGACGTAAACCTATCTGTAAGAGAAATGGGTGAGGAAAAATTAGGTGTTCGTGTAGAAATAAAGAATTTAAACTCATATCAATCAATTATGAGGGCTATTGCTTATGAGGAACAGAGGCAAATAAAGGCAATAAAAGAAGGAGAAAAACTAATCCAAGAAACAAGAGGATTTAATCAGGACACTGGTAAAACATATTCAATGAGAGAGAAAGAAAATGCTGAAGACTATAGACTATTCCCGGATCCGGATCTTATGCCAATAGTAATAAGTGATGATATGATTAAAAGTTTAAGAAATACTCTTCCAGAGCTTCCCGATATAAGAAAAACTAGATATATTAATGAGTTTGGTTTGAGTAATTATGATGGTGAACAATTAACATCATCTATAGAAGTTGCCACATACTTTGAGGAAGCAGTTATAAATGTAAGGAATCCTAAAATTGTAGCTAATTTAATTATATCTGAAATATTTAAATTAGCATCACCAGATGAATTCGATGTTCCATTTTCACCAAAGTATTTAAGTGACTTAGTAACGTATCTTGAAGATGAGAAGATTAATAATAATAGTGCTAAAAAGGTAATTGAAGAGATGTGGAACACAAACAAATCTCCAAAAGAGATTATAGATGAACAGGATTTAGAACAAATAAATGATGAGAAAGCATTAGAAGTTATCATTAATGAAGTTTTAAAAACAAGTGAAAAGGCAGTAAATGAATATAAATCAGGCAAGGAAAAGGCATTACAATCTATAGTAGGAAAAGTAATGGGTAAAACTAGAGGGAGAGCAAACCCACAATTAACATTACAGTTATTAAAGGAAAAGATTTAATTTATATTTATTAAGAAATTGTTAAATATTTGTAAAGAACCAATTATATTTTTTTAAACAATTATGATGAATTATGTAGTATAATATAATAAATTGTCATTGAGGCATTACTTAAAGGGGGGTTAAGTTCATGACTGTATGTAAAAGTGATTACGAGCTTTACAGTAATCTACAGCATAATTTTTTATACAACAAGGATATAAATTCCATACATATGTTACTTAACCTTTATGACTTAGAAAATAATATTCGAAATATATATCCAAAGTACATATCAGTAAAGCATTTAAAAAGCCGCATAAAAAGGTGTTTAAAGAATAGAAGAGGTAAAGATCTAATAGCAAAGAACTTAAGTGATCTAATACATGAAGATATTAATAGATTAGAATTATCTTTGTTCTTAGATGGATACAAAGAAGGATACTATGATAAAAGAAAAATAAACATTTTGGAAAGTTTAACAATAAAGTATTATTCAGTAAATGAATTATATAATCTGAAATACTTATTTCACTTTGAATCCAATAAGAATGATATAATAGATTTGAAATATAAAATATATAATCAAATTGATAAAGATGAAGATTTGTACACATTTTTATATAATAATATTAACAATTACGTATCTACTCAAATAAAAAAGAAAGTATTTCATCTTAATAAATATTTGGACAAGCAGCTTACTATTGATTACAATTCAGATATGTGTGATATAAAAGAAGATGGAACATTGCTTACAAAAAATGATTTATATAGTATTTACAGAGAAGTAAGAAAAGTTATTATTAGAAATGGATTTAAACTATATAAAGACGCATATTGGAACGGATTAAATGATGGAGTTTTAAAAAGGTATAAATAGAAAGAATGTATAAAATAAAATTAACTTGGGAATAATTCCCTCTAGATAGTAATCTGGAGGGATTTTATGTTTATTAATAAAAACAATAAAAATATATATACATTATTTCTTATATTATTTCTAGTAAGTTTCAGTATAGGCTATTACATAATGGATGGATATATAAACAATTCAAAGATTCATGTATCCGAAGAGGAACCAATTCCAGATGAAATACCTAATATTGAAATTATAAAAGAAGAAAACAGAATAACACCAAATACATTCATTGAAGAAAGGATTCATTATAAGGAATGTGGACATTTAATTTCTAATGTCTATTTGGCAAAAGATGAAATGGTTAATTTAACAGAAGATGAATTAGTAGAGTATTTATATACAAATTTACCAAGTCTTGATTTAATTTCTTTCTCAAATTTAAAAGTTGTACTATGGGGAGAAAAGAATCATTTATGTAAAGACCATTATATTGTTGGTGAAGAGAATGGGAAAATTGCTATATTTAGTATAGATGAAGATGGAAAAAGGATATTAGATAAGGTATTTGTTGAATATCCGATTAATATTCTTATCAACATAGATCAGGAAAAAATCAAGGAAGGCATTATTGTAAATAGTGAAGATGAACTCTCCAATATACTACAGGATTACATTAGTTAACTAAGTTAGGCTTCTAACTTAGTTTTTTTTATATAAATATGTTACAATAGTTAGTGATGTAAGAAAGGAGTTATTCATGATAATTTTAGGAATTGACCCAGGTATTGCAATTGTAGGCTATGCTATAGTAGAATGTAAAGGTAACAAATCCAAAGCAATCAATTATGGTGCAATAACTACTGATTCTAAAATGTTTTTTCCAGACCGACTAAAGATAGTTTATGATCAACTAATCAATATTATTAATATATATAAACCTGACGATTTGGCCATAGAAGAATTATTTTTTAATAAAAATGTTAGAACTGCAATTAAAGTAGGACAAGCAAGAGGTGTTGAAATATTAGCTGCTGTTAATAATAATATACCCGTGTATGAATATACTCCATTACAAATTAAGCAAGCTGTTGTTGGCTATGGTAGAGCAGAAAAGCATCAAGTACAGGAAATGGTAAAGTTTTTATTGAACTTGAAAGAAGTACCTAAGCCTGACGATGTTGCAGATGCTTTAGCAGTTGCAATTACTCATGGAAGTTCATTAAACTTTAAAGAAAATTTTAGAATGAAATAAAGGTGATTAATTTGATCGAGTTTATAATTGGTAAAGTTGTATCTAAAAGAAATGATCATATAATAATACAAAATAATGGAATAGGCTATAAAGTCTTTACCTCAGTAAATTCAACAGCTAAATTAATAATAGGTGAAGACGACCAAATAGTATATACACAACTTCACAGTAGGGAAGATGGCATTTATTTATATGGATTTGCTTCAGAAGAAGAAATGGTTATGTTTAATTTACTATTGCTTGTTTCCAAAATTGGACCCAAAACTGCATTAGGAATATTATCAAATCTAACACCTAATCAGATAAAATTAGCTATTATTAGCAACGATGTTGAAGAACTTTGCAAAGGACCTGGAGTTGGTAAGAAAACAGCTGAGAGAATTATTGTTGAGCTAAGAGATAGAATTGACACAAATTCCATAAAAGAAGAAAATCCAGTTGAGAATAACAACAATATAAAATACAATGAATGTATACAGGCTTTAATGAGTTTAGGTTACAATAGATACGAAGTAGAAAAGTCAATAAATGGATTGGAAATGGAAAATTTGAATGTAGAATCAGCCATTAAAGAAGGGCTAAAAAGATTATCCAAACATTAGAGGTGTTTAATACATGGAAGAATTTAATGATAGAATTGTAGCTAGAAATTTAACAAATGAAGATATTGATTCTGAGGTTACATTAAGACCAAAATGGATTAATGATTACATAGGTCAGGATAAGGTAAAAGAAAAACTTAAGATATTTATCCAAGCTGCTAAAGGTAGAAAAGAGTCTCTTGATCATGTATTATTATATGGACCACCTGGTTTAGGAAAGACCACATTAGCCAATATTATAGCCAATGAAATGGGCGTAAATATTAGAGTCACATCTGGTCCAGCTATAGAAAGAGCTGGTGACTTAGCAAGTATTTTAACTAATCTTGGTGATGATGATGTTCTTTTTATTGATGAAATTCACCGTATAAACAGGACTGTAGAGGAAATCTTATATCCTGCTATGGAAGATTTTGCTTTAGATATAATCATAGGTAAAGGTCCATCTGCTAGATCTGTAAGATTAGATTTATCTAAATTTACACTAATAGGTGCAACAACTAGAGCGGGGCTATTGACTTCACCTTTAAGGGATAGATTTGGTGTTCTCTTAAATTTGGATTTATATGATATAACAAGTTTAAGTAAAATTGTAACAAGATCTGCTAATATATTAAATATAGAAATTGACCAAAAAGGTGCTTTTGAAATTGCTAAAAGATCAAGAGGCACCCCTAGAATAGCTAATAGATTATTAAAGAGAGTAAGAGACTATGCTCAAGTAGTTGAAAATGGAATAATAACCCATAGCATAGCTAATAAAGGGCTTGAAATACTTGAAATTGATGAATTAGGCTTAGATTATGTAGATAGAAAAATCCTTTTTACTATGATAGATAATTTTAATGGTGGACCTGTAGGTCTGGATACTTTAGCAGCATCTACTGGAGAAGAGAGAGGTACTATTGAGGATGTTTATGAGCCCTATTTATTACAAATAGGTTTTATCAATAGAACACCTAGAGGTAGAATTGCTACTAAGAAAGCATATCAGCATTTTAATATTCCATTTATAGAGGAGTAGATTATTTGAATTCATTAGGCAAATTAATAATTGTTTTAGGAGTTATTCTAATAATTATAGGTGGATTTATTTCATTTGGAAGTAAATTTGGTTTGGGAAAATTACCTGGAGATATATATATTGATAAGGGAAATTTTAAATTTTATTTCCCTATTACGACTTCAATTATCATATCTTTTATTGTTTCAATAATATTAAAAATTATAAACAAATAGGAGAGGAATCATGAATAAAAATATTTTGCTAACAATTACTATTTTAATTTTTATTATTATACCTAAATATTCTTACGGCGCTGATTCTGAATTGATTTACTTAGATGTTAAGGTTAGTCCAAACTATTCAAAATCAGACTATATTACATTAAGTAGCGATGAGGGATTCAACTTATATAATGAAGATGATTTACAAAGAGTTTTTCTATATATACCAGAGGATATTATTTACATAGGATCAGATTATAATGGAGATATCATAATATTCGATGAAAAAAATGATGAAATTATAACCCTACCTGACGATGGCTCAGTAGTAATAGGTAGTGGACATAGTAATGAATCAATTATTAAAGTTGATAAAAACAAATATAGAGATTACATCAAATTTCTAAGTATAGGCAATTATATAAACGTTATTAATCATATTGAATTGGAGCATTACTTATATGGGGTAGTTCCTAAAGAAATGGGACCAAGTTTCCATCTTGAGGCTTTAAAGGCACAGTCTATAATAGCTAGAAGCTATGCATTAGCAAATATTAACTCCCATATTAGTGAAGGATATAATTTTTGTGACACTACCCATTGTCAAGCTTATGGAGCATATGATAATGAGAATCTTATTACAAATCAAGCAGTTGATGAAACATATGGGCAGTACATTACTTATAATGGCAACATAATAAGTGCTAATTATCATTCTAATTCAGGTGGTATTACTGAAGACAGCGGAAATGCATGGAGCCTAAGTTTACCATATTTATCTTCAGTTGAAGATGTTTTTTCTAATAATGCTCCAAATAGCAGTTGGAGTTTTACATTATCTGTCTCGGATATTCAGTCTAAATTAGCTGCATCTGGTATAGAAGTTGGCCAAATCAACAACATAGAAATTTTAGAAACAACAGAAGCAAATAGAGTTCTTAGTTTAAAAATAGATGGAAGTAAGGGTGAAAGTACTTTAACAGGTTCACAATTAAGGTCATTATTAGGTTCAATGAATTTGAAGAGCACCTGGTTTACAGTAAACAAAGAAGGTGGATATCAAAACTCTAAGGCTTATGTAATCAGTGGTAAAAGTTTGTTTCCTATGGAAATAGATTTAAGTAATATTTATATAAAGGATTCAGGAAAAGATATAATTGTAAATAGAAGTAATGTTAACAGAGCTCGAAGTATGGATAGGACAGTTCCATTAGAGGCAACTTACTCATCTGCTCCTACTACTTTTGTTTTTAATGGCCGTGGATATGGACATGGAGTTGGTATGAGTCAATACGGTGCAAGTGAAATGGCAAATCAAGGTTATAATTATGAAGATATAATCACCCACTATTATCAAGGTGTAGATATATTAAATGTTGGAAGATAAAGGATGGACATATGAAAACAAGTGATTTTTATTATGAATTACCAGAAGAATTAATAGCACAACATCCAGTTGAGAAAAGAACAGATTCTAGATTGATGATATTAGATAAGACTACTGGAGAAATTGAACATAAGCATTTTAGAAGTATAATAGAATATTTATATAAAGGAGATACTCTTGTTTTAAACGATACAAGAGTTCTACCTGCAAGGATCTTTGGAACCAGAAAGGGAAAAGAAGAAAAGATTGAATTCTTGTTACTAAAAAAAATGGAAAGCAATCAATGGGAAACACTTGTAAAGCCAGGTAAAAAGGCAAAAGTAGGTAATATTATTGAATTTGGAAATGGCCTGTTAGTTGGCGAAATTACTTCCATTGGAGAAGAGGGTACTAGAATAATTAGGTTTAAATATAATGGTATATTTGAAGAAATTTTAGATAAATTAGGAGAGATGCCATTACCACCTTATATTAAGGAAAAACTAGAAGATAAGGAAAGATATCAAACTGTTTATTCAAAAAATCCTGGTTCTGCAGCTGCGCCTACAGCAGGATTACACTTTACAAATGAATTATTAAAGGATATTCAAGAAAAAGGTGTAGATATAGTCTATCTTACATTACATGTTGGACTAGGAACTTTTAGACCGGTAAAAGTTGAAAATCTTTTAGATCATCATATGCACTCGGAATATTACAATATAAGTGATGAATCAGCTAATATAATAAACAGGGCTAAATCAAGGGGTAGTAGGATTATATCTGTAGGTACAACTACAACAAGAACTTTAGAAACAATTGCCAGAGAAAATGGATTTATCAAAGGTATTTCTGGATGGACTGATATATTTATATATCCCGGATATGAATTTAAAATTGTTGATTCATTAATTACAAACTTCCATTTACCTGAATCAACTTTGATGATGTTAGTTAGTGCACTTTCTAGTAAAGATATAATTTTAAATGCTTATGATGTGGCAGTAAAAGAAAAATATCGATTTTTTAGTTTTGGTGATGCAATGTTTATAAAATAATTGGAGGAATGAAATGTCATTTGAATTTGAATTATTGAAGGAATCAAAAGATTCTAAAGCAAGACTTGGGAAACTTCATACTCCTCATGGTGATATAGAAACGCCTATATTTATGCCTGTTGGAACCAGAGCAACAGTTAAAGCAATGACTCCAGAAGAGGTTAGGGATTTAGGTGCTCAAATAATTTTGAGCAATACTTACCACTTATATTTAAAACCAGGACATGACTTAATTAAGGAAGCAGGAGGATTACATAAATTTATGAATTGGCATGGTCCTATTTTGACTGACAGTGGTGGATTTCAAGTGTTTAGTTTAGGATCACTAAGAAAAATTACTGAAGAGGGAGTAGAATTTAGATCTCATATTGATGGCTCTAAACATATGTTAAGCCCAGAAAAATCAATTGAAATACAAAATGCATTAGGCTCAGATATTATGATGTCATTTGATGAATGCACTCCATATCCAGCAACTTATGACTATGTTAAAAAATCTATGGAAAGAACAACAAGATGGGCTAGGAGATGCAAAGATTATCACAAAGATTGGGATAAGCAGGCTCTATTTGGTATTATACAAGGTGGAATGTATAAGGATTTAAGGGAAATAAGTGCTAAAGATATAGTAGATCTAGACTTTCCAGGATATGCTGTGGGAGGACTAAGTGTTGGAGAACCTTTGGATTTAATGTGTGATGTACTAGATCATACTACAGAATTCATGCCGAAGGATAAACCTAGATATTTAATGGGGGTTGGAACACCAGATTACTTATTTGAGGCTGTCATAAGAGGTATTGATATGGCTGATTGTGTACTTCCTACTAGAATAGCTAGAAATGGAACTGTGATGACAAGTCATGGGAAATTAGTCATTAGAAATGCAAAATATGCAAGAGATTTTACAGCTCTTGATCCTGAATGTGACTGCTATGCTTGTAAGAATTATTCTAGGGCATATATTAGACATTTATTCAATGTAGATGAGATTTTAGGAGCAAGACTGGCATCAACACATAATTTATACTTTTTAATAAAACTTATGGAAAACATTAGGAAGGCTATTAAAGAAGACAATCTACTAGAATATAAAAATGAATTTTATAAAAAATATGGTTATATTAATGATAATTAGTGATTTTTGATTATCTTATGTGTATAATATAAATAGAAAAAGGAGGGAAATTAATGGATGTACAACAATTAAACGCATTTATATTACCTATTGGTTTTATAGTTATATTTTACATGTTTGCTATTAGACCGCAAAAAAAGAAAGAAAAAGAAGTCAATGAAATGAGAAATAATCTTAAAGCTGGCGATGAGATTATTACAATAGGCGGTATAATTGGTAAAATCATGAGAGTAAAAGATGACTTAGTAATTCTAGAAGTAGGAAATACTAAAACAAGACTTGATGTAACTAAATGGTCTGTTGCTTCAGTAACTAATAAAAGCAATGTAAATGCATCAAGAAAAGAAAAAGATGATATCGTAGAAGATAATGATGATGAAGAAGAAATTTAAATGTAAACTTAAAACTTCCTTATATTTAAGGAAGTTTTTTTGTACTAATTCCTATATGTATGAAATAAATTACTATAGGAGGTGTGATATTATGATTAATAAAACTAAATCAAGAATAATATTTTTAGTAAATGGTTTATTAATGGCATTTGTTATTAGTATTGTATTAATGGCTTTTTTCTCATTATTGCTTAGATTTACTTCAATAAGTGAAAGTAAAATTCAATTATTTAATTACTTAAATATACTATTTAGTCTTGTAATAGCTGGTATTTATGTTGCTATGAATATTAAAGAAAAAGGCTGGATACATGGTGGTGTAGTTGGATTTACTTACTTTGTTGTCATAGTTATAATAAACTTAATATTTTTCAAAGAAATAAATTCTATGTTACTAATGAGTAGACTAATTATTTCTTTATTATCAGGAGTAATTGGCGGTATGATTGGAATAAATCTTGTATAGACAAATAATGCTTTATCAAACATACCAATTATGTTATAATTATCATTAATATAGTTTAGTCAATAGGAGGACAGAAAAATGAAATACATAAAAACTTTAAGTGGAAAGAACTTAAAAGATACTGCTGCAAAAGGTGGTTGCGGAGAGTGTCAAACTTCTTGTCAATCTGCTTGTAAAACATCTTGTACTGTTGGAAACCAGAAGTGTGAGAACAAGAACAATTAATATACTCCAATAAAAAGTAGTAGTTATTCACTGCTTTTTATAACGAATTGGAAAGTTCCTACTTTTTTTATTATTAATCTTGGGCTTTCCTTTATTAAGTTTCAAAAAAAGGCTTCCTATTATTATTTTTGAAGCCTTTTTTATTTTTATAATTGAGCTTTAGGGGGCAATTCAATGTTAAAATCAGCAAAAATTCATAAATATTTTCTTAATAATAAATATATAGTTTTAGATGTTAATAGCGGTGGAGTTCATGTTGTAGACAAAATTGTATATGATATTTTAGATTTATATGAGGGGAAGAGTTTATCTGATATTGTAGAATCATTAAATGAATTATATGACAAAAATAGTATAGTTGATGCATATAACGAAATCTCCAATTTAGTAGAAGACGGTTTATTGTTTTCAGATGAAAGTGATATAGACTTTAGTTATAATAATGATAATATTATTAAAGCAATGTGTTTACATGTTGCACATGATTGTAATTTAAAGTGTAGTTATTGTTTTGCTTCACAAGGTAATTTCAAAGGTGAAAGATCATTGATGTCCTTAGATATTGGCAAAAAATCCTTAGAATTTTTAGTCTTAAATTCTGGTAATAGAAGAAATTTAGAAGTCGACTTTTTTGGCGGAGAACCTTTGATGAACTTTGAATTAGTAAAAGACTTAGTATCATATGGTAGACAAATAGAAAAACAATACAATAAGAAATTTAGATTTACCATTACTACTAATGGAGTATTATTAGACGATGATAAAATTAATTTTATTAATGAAAATATGGATAATATTGTATTGAGTTTAGATGGGCGTAAAGAAATCAATGACAATATGAGACAAACTATTAATGGTAATGGAAGTTATGATCTTATTTTACCTAAATTTAAAAAAATGGTTAATAAAAGAGGAGATAAAGACTACTATATAAGGGGTACATTCACAAATAAGAATATCGATTTTCTAAATGATGCTATGGATTTTTATAATCATGGTTTTAAAAAGATATCTATTGAACCAGTAGTCACTTCTGAGGATATGGAATATGCTTTAAGAGAAGAACACTTAGATAAAGTATTAGCAGAATATGAGAAATTTTCTAAAGAATATATAAATATTAAGAGGAAAGATAAAGATTTTTACTTTTTTCACTTTATGATAGATTTAACGCAAGGACCTTGTATTATTAAAAGAGCAGTTGGATGTGGAGCTGGTAGTGAATATATTGCAGTAACCCCTGAAGGTGATATATATCCTTGTCACCAATTTGTTGGTGAAAAAGAATTTTTATTAGGAAATATTAATGAGGGAATTCTAAATACTAATATAAGAAATAAGTTTAAGAATTCAAATGTATACACTAAAGAAGAATGTAAAAATTGCTGGGCAAAATTTTATTGCAGCGGTGGATGTCATGCAAATGCATATTATTCTCATGGAGATGTTTCCAAACCATATAGATTAGGTTGTGAAATGGAAAAGAAAAGAATAGAATGTTCTATCTCTATATTAGCTAATTTAGAAGATTAATATAAACTTTAAAAACTGCTGTATAGCAGTTTTTATATATTTTTGAGATATGTATTTAGATATGGGTAAATATGTATAAAATTTAGGAGGCATTAGAATGGAAAAATGGTTTATTTTATCGCTGGTAATTGCAATATTAATAGGTGTCTTCGCAATAAGCAATGGAGAAGTCGTTGATGTAAATCTATTCCTTACTACAATTCAAGTTTCACAAGCAATAGTTATTTTTATTTCCGCATTACTGGGTGCTGTTATCGTTGCCATATTTGAGACCGTAAGAATATGGAAATTACGACGTCAGATAAAAGATCTAAATAAAAAACTCACTCAAAGTGGAAAAGAGAATGATCGTTTATTAGAACTGATAAAGAATAAAGATAATGAAATAGAAACATTAGTTAATAAGAATAAAGATGAGGAGTTGCAAAAATCTGCTTTCGATTCTAATAAAAGTGTTGTGGAAGAAGATACAAATCGTATAAATTCAGCATTGAAAAGTGATATTTAAAGAAATATATAGAATTTATTGTCATGAAATGATAGAATCAATGTATTATATTTAAATTTTGGAGTGTTTAATTTTGGAAAGATGGTTAATAAAGAATAAAAGATATGATTATAAAAAGATATCTAGAGAATTTGGTGTTAGTGAAATTTTGGCCAAGCTATTAGTAAACAGAGATATAGCTAAGATAGAAGATATAGATATTTTTTTAAATCCTCAATTAAATAGATTGACAAATCCTGAATTCATGAAGGATTTAGTTAAAGGGTCTAATATAATTATTGGTAAAATTAAAGAGAGAAAAAAGATTAGAATTGTTGGAGATTATGATGTAGACGGTGTAATGTCAGTTTATATATTATTTAAAGGATTAAAATCCTTAAATGCAAATGTTGATTATGTAATACCTGATAGAATATTGGATGGTTATGGCATAAACATTAAGATAATTCAACAAGCAATAGAGGATGATATAGACACTATAATTACATGCGATAATGGAATATCAGCTATAGACCAGATAAATTTTGCTAAAGATAAAGGTATGACAGTAATAGTTACAGATCATCATGATATACCATTTATCGAGGAAAAAGGAGATAGAGTATATATTTCTTCTAAAGCTGATGCAATTATAAATCCAAAACAAAAGGATTGTATATTCCCAGAAAAGAATCTTTGTGGTGCAAGTATTGCTTATAGGCTAATAATGTATCTTTATGAAATTAATAATATTGAGAAAAATAAATATGAATTCATTGAATTTGCCGCTATAGCAACTATTTGTGATGTTGTTGATTTAGTTGGAGAAAACCGAATAATAGTGGATAATGGCCTAAAGGCATTAAATAGCACTACAAATATCGGTTTGAAAGCTTTAATAGATATTTGTGGTATTTTAGATGTTGAAATTGGTGTTTACCACGTAGGATTTATAATAGGTCCTACTATCAATGCATCAGGAAGACTCAACTCAGCCCATCAAGCTCTTGAGCTTTTATTGACAGATAATATTCAATCCGCATATGAAATTGCTAATAGCTTAAGAGATTTAAATGAGGAAAGAAAGAATATGACTTCAGAAGGTGTAGATATAGTTATTGATCAAATCGAATCGACAAGTATAAAAGACGACAAGGTAATAGTTGTTTATGATCCTAATTTACATGAGAGTATAGCTGGAATTATAGCGGGAAGAATTAAGGATAGATATAATAAACCAACTATAATACTTACAAATGGAAGTGAATGTGCTAAAGGTTCTGGCCGGTCAATTGAGGAATTAAATATGTATGAAGAGTTATCAAAGTGCAAAGACTTGTTAATAAAATTTGGTGGACACCCTATGGCAGCTGGGTTATCAATTAATGAAGCAAATATTGAAAAATTTAGAAGTAAATTAAATGAATGTTCAAATCTGACACAAGAAGACTTGATTCCTAAAGTTTATGTTGACATGGAGTTGCCAATTGAATATATTAATAATAAAATTATAGATGAAATTGCTACTCTTAAACCTTATGGAAAAGGGAATCCAAAGCCTATTTTTGGTGCTAAAGGTCTTAGTATCCAAAAAGGATGCATTTTAGGTGCAAAAAAAAATGTATTAAAACTTGTATTAGTCTCGCCTATAAGAGGACAAAAAATTGAGGCTATAATGTTTAGAAATGCAGATGGATTTATAGATAGCATTATTAATAAATATGGTAATCAACAATTGGATAATATGTTAAATGGTATAGAAAATGAAATAAATGTAGATATTTTATACTATCCAGATATAAATGAATATATGGGAAAGATAACAATACAAGCTGTTATTAGTAATTATAGATTTAATTAAATCTTATTAGATGAAGAAGGTGATATCCATGTTAGATAAATTAATCAGAATTATAAAACAATACAATCCACAAGTTGATGAAGAGTTTATTAAAAAGGCATATGATTTTGCCAATGAGGCTCATGATGGTCAACTTAGAAATTCAGGTGAAAAGTATATTATACATCCTGTACATGTTGCACTAATACTTGCGGAATTAAACATGGATACTCCAACTATTGTTGCTGGTCTACTTCATGATGTAGTTGAAGATACTAATTTTACTTATGAAGATGTTTCTTCTATATTTGGAAAAGAGGTTGCAGATTTAGTTGATGGAGTAACTAAATTAAAAAAATTACAGTATAAGACTAAGCAAGAGAACCAAGCAGAAAATCTTAGGAAAATGGTTCTTGCAATGTCTAATGATATAAGAGTTATAATAATTAAACTAGCCGATAGACTTCATAATATGAGAACCTTAGAATATATGAATGATGACAAGAAAAAGGAAAAGGCTACTGAAACTTTAGAAATATATGCACCTTTAGCCCATCGTCTAGGTATATCTAAAATAAAATCCGAACTTGAAGACCTTTCTTTAAAGTATTTAAATACAGAAATTTACTACGATTTAGTTGATAAAATATCTAAACGAAGAAAAGAAAGAGAAGCGCTTATTCAAAATATAATTGATATTCTATATGAAAAATTAGGTGAAATGGATATAGACTCTGAAATAAGTGGTAGACCTAAAAGCTTCTATAGTATTTATAAAAAAATGTATAATCAAAATAGAGATTTTGAACAAATATTTGATTTAACTGCTATAAGGATATTAGTTGATAATATTAAAGATTGCTATGGAGCTCTTGGTATAGTTCATACTCTATGGAAACCTCTTCCTGGCCGTTTTAAGGATTATATAGCCATGCCTAAACCAAATATGTATCAATCCCTACATACTACTGTTATTGGTAATGAAGGAGAGGTATTTGAAGTTCAAATAAGAACATATGATATGCATAGAACTGCTGAATATGGTATAGCTGCTCACTGGAAGTACAAGGAAGGCGTAACAAAAGCCGATAGCTTTGATACAAAGCTAACTTGGTTAAGACAATTGATGGAATGGCAAGCTGATTTAAAAGATCCAAAAGAGTTTATGGAAACTTTAAAAATTGATTTCTTTACAGACGAAGTATTTGTATTTACTCCAAAAGGAGATGTTATCAATCTTCCTGACGGATCTACTCCAATAGATTTTGCATATAGGGTACATACTGCTGTAGGTAACAGTTGTGTAGGTGCAAAAGTGGATGGGAGAATTGTACCATTAGATTTCAAGTTAAAAAATGGTAATATTATTGAAGTAATAACTTCACCAAATAGTAATGGACCAAGTCGTGATTGGTTAAAAATAGTTAAGAGTACCCAGGCTAAAAATAAAATTAAACAGTTTTTCAAACAAAAAGATAGAGACATTAATATTTCAAAAGGAAAAGATGCATTAGATAAAGAAGTAAAAAGACTTGGATATAAACCTATTGATATATTAAAGGATGAGTGGCTAAAAAACATTGGTTCAAAAATGAGCATTAATTCTATTGATGATTTATACGCATCTATAGGATATGGAAATATCACAATAAATCAAGTATTAAGCAAATTAAAAGAATATTATAAAGAGTATTTCAAGATTACTGATGAAAATGCATTTGTTGAAAGCAAAATACAACAACCTCAACAAAAGAAAAAATACAAACCAAATCAAGGTGTCGTTATTAAAGGTGTAGATAATATAAAAGTAAGGTTTTCTAAATGCTGCAATCCCGTTCCTGGAGATGAAATAGTAGGTTTTATCACAAGAGGTAGAGGTGTTTCCATTCACAGAACAGATTGCCCTAATATTATATATGATTCTGACACTGAATCAGTGGAGAGATTCATTGATGTTCGATGGGATATTCAAGAGGATTCATCATATAGTGCAGAAATTCAAGTAAAAGCAATTGATAGAACTGGATTAATTGCTGATGTTGCTTCTAGAGTTACAGAATCTAAAATCGAATTATTATCTCTTAATGCGCGAACTAGCAAAGAAAGAACTGTAACTATCACTATGACATTGGAGATACATAATATTGAAGAATTAAAGGATTTAATGAAGAAACTTAGAAAGATTAAAAATGTAACAGATGTGTTTAGAGTGACTGCATAGGAGGATTTTATGAGAGCTGTAATTCAAAGAGTTTCTAACGCCTCAGTAACAGTTGATAAAATAATTGTTGGAAAAATTGATAAAGGACTTCTAGTTTTTTTAGGCGTTGGGGAAGAAGATAATGACAAAGATGTTGAATACATGGTTAATAAAATTGTTGGCCTTAGAGTATTTCAAGATGAAAATGATAAGATGAATTTATCACTTACAGATGTTAAAGGCGAACTTTTAGTCATTTCTCAATTTACACTTTATGGAGATGTAAGAAAAGGGAAAAGACCAAGTTTTTCTACTTCTGCAAAGCCAGATATTGGAGAAAAGCTATACGAAAAATTTGTTCAAATGACCAAGGATCTAGAAATTAAAACAGAAACAGGTATATTTGGAGCAAATATGAATGTTGATTTGCTTAATCAAGGACCAGTTACTATTCTTATAGATAGCAAAAAGACTTTTTAGGAGTGATAATATGAATATCTACAAAATTACTGCTGGTATATATGCAGTAAATTGTTATATAGTTTATTCAAATAAAACTAAGGATACTATTGTAATTGACCCAGGCGGAGATGCAGGTGAAATTATAAAATTTATTGACGAAAACAATCTAAATCTAAAATATATAGTATTAACCCATGGTCATGGTGATCATATAGGCGGAGTGCCTGAATTAAAGAGCTATTATAATGTACCTCTTCTAATCCATGAAGACGATGTAGAACTATTAATTGATTGTAATAAGAATTTATCTAATATGATGGCAATGGGTTGTATAGAGATGCATCCCGATGCTGAATTAAAGCATAACGATGTAATAGAGTTTGGTGATATAAATGCACAAGTTTTACATACTCCAGGTCATACTAAGGGTGGCATAAGTTTAAAAATTGCAAATAACGTAATATCAGGTGATACGCTATTTAATAGTTCTATTGGTAGATCTGATTTATACGGTGGTAATACTGAGACATTAATTGATTCTATTAAGTCTCAGCTAATGACATTGCCAGAAGATACAATTGTTCTTCCAGGGCATGGTTTACCAACATCTATTAAGTTCGAAAAATATAATAATCCATTCTTGTAATTGGTAACTGAAGGTGAACTGATGATTTATATATATTTAGATGGCTATGAATACAACCTTGGCATCTTTGAGTTAATTAGATCCTTTTTCCCAAATAGAGAATTAAAAAACATTAAGGACTTAGAAGACTATTCTTCTGGTTCTTTAATTTATTTATCTATTTATAACTCAAATTCTTTAAATACTTTTAAATGCCAATTTTTTGTGGATAATAAACTTATTGCAGAAAATGAAGAAGTTTTAGAAGACATTAACATTAATAAAAATAGGAACAAAACAATTAATATAGGTGTTAAAAAATCCATATTTAAAACATTGATTAAAGTTTGTAAAACAAAGCATCAATGGGGTGTACTTACAGGTATTAGACCTACAAAAATTGTGCATGACTTAATTGAAAATAAAATTGAAACTGAAGATATTCTTAATATACTTACTAAACAATATTTACTTGATAAAGATAAAGCTACTCTAATATTAGAAATAGCTGGAAGGCAAAAGCAGTTTTTATATCCCATATGCAATTCTAAATTTAGCTTATACATAAACATACCATTTTGTCCTACTAGATGTAAGTATTGCTCTTTTCCTACAATACCAATTAACAAATATAATTATTTAGTAAATTCATATATAGATCATCTTATTTATGAAATAAAAGAGATTAGAGAATTAGCGACTAATAAAAATATCAATACCGTATATATTGGAGGTGGAACTCCTACTTCCATTCCGGTAAATAGTTTAAGAAGGGTCATTAATGAGGTATATAATTGCTTCGGTGAGGATACTATAAATGAATTTACTGTTGAAGCTGGTAGACCAGATACCTTAAGCCTAGAAATGATAAGAATGCTTAAAGAAATGAAAATTAAGAGAATAAGCATTAATCCTCAAACAATGAACGATAAAACGCTTAAACTAATTGGAAGAAATCATACATCAAAAGACATTGTAAATACTTATAAAATAGCGAAAGAGATTGGTATTGAAAACATAAATATGGATTTAATTGTTGGTTTACCTGGTGAGAGTTTAAAAGATATGAAAAACACTTTAAATTTAATTGAAGAATTATCCCCTGAAAATATAACTGTCCATACCTTATCCTTAAAGAATGGATCTGCTTTTAAAGAACATAAAAGTGAATATAATCTAGAGGATCAAATAGTAGTTGAAAATATGTTAGATGCAACAAGAGTTTTTGCAGAAAAGAATGGATACTTCCCATACTATCTATATAGGCAAAAAAACATAATAGGTAATTTTGAAAATGTAGGGTATACAAAAAAAGAAAAAGAATGCATTTACAATATTTCCATAATGGAAGAAAAAGAAAGTATTTTAGGTGCAGGTGTAGGGGCTACTTCGAAAATATATTATCCAGGTGAAAATAAGCTTGAAAGATTATATAATTTTAGAAGTTTAAATGAATATTTGAATAGATTTGATGAAATTATTAATAATAAAAGAAATATTTTAGA
>JAQVYQ010000029.1 GCA_028708575.1 Tissierellia bacterium | reverse complement strand
TGTATTACATAATCGTCAGTAATCTTATCCGTAAAAAGCACAGTATGGGGCACTCCCATAAACATAGCTGTAATTTTATACTCTTCATCGTCAACCACTATAGGATAATTTACTACGAGATCAAGATCTTCACTAAATGGTATACTATTACTATCAAATAAAGGTTTGCCCATATCTACAGTAACATATTTAACCTTCCCATCTTCAATATTCAATATGGGTTCAATAATACCTGCCAAAGTTTCAACTTTGAACTTTGGCACATTTAATAAATTCTTTTCGTATACAAATTTAGCAAAACATCGGGATGCATTTCCGCACATCTCGGCTCTACTTCCATCGGAATTATAAATATCCATCTTTATATCACAAGTATTACTAGGAGAAGCTAATACTATACCATCAGCACCTATTCCAAAATACCTATTGCACATTTTTATTACTAATTCTTTATTTAAATGTATGTCATTATGGGTATTGTCTATTATAATAAAGTCATTTCCTAGTCCTGAATACTTATGAAATTTCACTAAATCACTCCTTAATATCAAGAACATTATTCTATGAAATGTCCTTCAGCTTCGTTAGTCCTGACTTTTTTCAACCAATCTTTACCTTCTACTAATCTTGTAACCATCATAGCCGCTACACTATCACCAGTAGCATTGACCATTGTAGCAGGAGGATCTACTAAAAATCCAATTGTTGCAATTATTGGAAAAGCTTCTGCTGGAAAACCGTATAGATTTACTATAAGCATTTCACCAATTAAACCACCACCAGGAACTCCGGACATTACAACACCACTCATAACTGAGACTAGTATGGCAGTTGCAAAAGTTCCAACACCTGCAAATTCTTGCCCATATAGTCCAAATAAGAATGAAATCTTTAAAATTGCTGATAAACAAGAACCATCCATATGGGCAGTAGCACCCATAGGAAGTACAATTTCTCTAATATCTTTTGGTACTCCCATTTTTTTTGCTGCTTCAAGATTTACAGGTAATGTAGCAATACTTGATTGAGTAGCTAAGCTTGTAACAGCAGGTGTTATTGCAAACTTAAAGAATCTTCTTACAGCATCCATCCCCCCCGCATAGTATCCATATACAAAATGGGCAACAAAAAAGTATGCTATGGTTACAGGATAATATATAGCCATTGCTCTAGCATAGTCTTGTAACAATTCTGGCCCAAATTCACCTACTAAAGTGGCAAAATAAGCACCTAGTCCTATTGGTGCATATAGCATTATATAGTTTACCATTTTCATTATTACTTGGGATAATAGCTCTAAGCCATCAGCTACTTTCTTTCCTTTTTCTCCTAATGAAGTAACACAAAATCCGAAAAATACTGAAAAGAAAATAAGAGGAAGCATATTTCTTCTTGAAATCAACTCAGGAAAATCTGTTACAGTAATGGCTTTTACAATTTGGTCAGATATTGAGATTTCACTAACCTCTGCATCCGAATCTACAGTCAAATTTACTCCTTGTGCAGGTGGAAATGCTGTAACAAAAAATATCATAATAATAGATGCAATAATTCCAGTTATGATAAATACTACAAGTAAATTCTTTAGTATACTTCCAAGTCTTCTCATATTAGACATATTAGCTACTGCACTTGAAATACTTAAGAAGACAATTGGTACAACTACTGTAAACATTAAATTAATAAAAACGTCTCCTAATGGCTTAAGTACTGTTGCCTTCTCACCCATTACAAGTCCTATAATGCTACCAATAACAATCCCCATTAAGAGAATAATCGGAAAGCGATAAGCTTCCCAAACTTGTTTTGATCTGCTATTCATATAAATCTCCCCTTTTTAAAGGTTTTTTAATATATATGACTTGTTAATGGATACTAGAACTTTAATTACAGCTCATTTATTAGCATATCCTCATAACTTTCTCTCTTCACAACTAACCTTGGAGTTCCTTCTTTTAACATAATAACTGCTGGTCTTTCTACTCTATTGTAATTGCTTGCCATTGAGTAATTATATGCTCCAGTTGATTTTATAGCTAAAATATCCCCTGATTCAAGGCTAGGTACTTTCAAATCCCAAATTAGGATATCTCCACTTTCACAGCATTTACCTGCTATTGTAACAGTTTCAGTGCATTCTTTATCAATTTTATTAGCTACAAGAGCCTCATATTCTGCTTGATATAGTGCTGGTCTAGGATTATCAGTCATACCACCATCTACACCTACATAAGTTCTAACTCCAGGAATCTCTTTTATACTTCCAATTGTATAAAGAGTTATTCCAGCTTCACCTACAATCCAACGACCAGGTTCTATAGATATTTTAGGTCTCAATAAATTATTATCTGAAGTAAACTTCTCTATTAACTTCATCATAGGCTCTATAAAATATGAGAGGTCTTTTACATCATCGCCCTTTTTATAATATATACCAAATCCACCACCAAGATCTAATTCCTCCGTAATAAATCCTAATTCTTCTTTCATTTCCTTAATAATATTTAATACAATCTCAGTAGCCAAAAGATGAGAAGTATTATCAAATAATTGAGATCCTACATGAAAATGAAATCCTTTAAGAACTATGTTTTCTAATTTAGTAGAAGTTTCTACTGCTTGTTTCAAAAGTGGAAGAGGCACTCCAAATTTAGAGTCTACATTTCCAGTAGATATATATTTATGTGTATCTGAATCTACTCCTGGAGTAACTCTTATAAGGATATTAGCCCTTGTATCTAAATCTTTAGCTAATTCATCTATAAGTTGAATTTCACCTATGCTATCACAAACAAAATGGCCGACCTCATAATTTAAAGCCATTTTAATTTCTTTTACAGTTTTATTATTGCCATGAAACATAATCTTGTTCACAGGAAAATCCACTGCTTTTGCAGTATATAATTCACCACCAGATACAACATCCAGTCCTAATCCTTCCCTCTTAATAATCCTAGCCATTTCCTTAGTTAAGAAAGCCTTAGAAGCATAATAAGCTTCTACATTATCATAATTCTTTAGAAAAGAATTATTTATCTCATTGATCTTGTCCATAATAATATCTTCTGACATTACATATAGAGGCGTTCCATATTCTTTTGCTAATTCTACTGTATCACAACCAGAAAAACTATAATTCATTAATACTCCTCCAACTTATTCTATTTTATTTACTTTTATTCATTACCATATTTCTAAAAATTATAGCAATATTGTAACATATGTTGACACACAATGCATTAAATAGTAATATACACTATTAATCCCACTACTCTTTATTGGACATTTTCTTATTATATAATAGTTTTAAATATAGGGGGTATTACATGCCAAATTATAAAATTGATGATTCTACTCGCTTAATAGGAAAAATCAGATTAGGAGATAATGTTTATATTGCTCAGGGTTCAGTTCTTCGTTCTATTGATGATTCCATAACTATTGGTAATTCATCGTGGATTTTAGAAAATTCCGTTCTTGTTGGAACGCCTGAACTTCCAATAAATATAGGCAGTAAAACTGTTTTTGGTCATAAATGCATTGTTATTGGAGCAGAAATCGGAAATTTATGCGAAATTGGAAATGGAGCAGTATTTCTTCCAGGTTCAAAAATTGGAAATATGTGCATTTTTGGAGAAGGCACAATTATTCCAAATAATTGTGTTATCCCTGATGACTCAGTAGTTGTAGGGAGACCAGGTAAAATAATTAGAAAATTATCTCAAGAAGACAAAAACATGATTAAGAAAATGCGAAACAATGATATTTCATTAAAGGCATATATAGAAAATATAATTAACAATGATCCAAAGGAAGGTGAAATAATGGGAAAATTATATGAATTCAACAATAAATATCCAGAGGTTTCTGAATCAGCATACTTATATGAAACATCAGAAATAACAGGAGATGTTATTATAGGTGATAATAGCATTATTGCTTCAGGTGTTAAGATTATTGGAAACTCCCATGGTCCTATAAGAATAGGTAACAATGTTCAGATACTAGAAAATTCAGTATTACATTTATTACCTGACAACCAGTTGATAATCAACGACAATGTAACTATAGGTCCAGGATGCATAATACATGGCACAAATATAGGAGAAAATTGTGTAATCGAATCTGGAGCAATAGTTTGTGACAACAGCAGATTAGGTAAGAATATCTTAGTTAAATCTGGTAGCTTAGTTAAGCAAAGAAGTGTAATTGATGATAATCAAATAGTTGAGGGATTCCCTGCAAAGTCCATTGCTGTAAGCAAAGATACGTTGGATAGACCCCTTTGGGCATTTAGGTAGTATATTATAGCATAGTTTATTTTCAAACTTTTTATGTTTGTAATAAACTATGCCTTATTTTATTTGTGTATTATATCCATGTATTCCTCATTTCTTTCCATTTGTGCTTTAGCATAAGGACATAATGGTATTATCTTCTTATCTTCCTTTCTTGCTAAATCAACAACTTCTTTTAATAGCTTTTTACCAACTCCTTGCCCACCTAGTTCATCGGATACATATGTATGGTCGATAATAATGATATTATCACCAGAAGGTACAAATGCCATTTCCGCTAAAGGTGCCTCTTCTGAATCTCCTACATAAAAACTTTTTACTCCTCTTTTTATTTCCATATATATAACTCCTCCTTACAATGAAGGCCTTATACATTGTTACCCATATATAACTCCTTTAACAACCGTATTTTGTTTTATTAACTAGTAACTAAAGCATCTTCCTGAATTAAAGCTCCTTTTAGTTCTTTAATCTTTTTTATATCAATTTTGTTAATATCACAATAATACTTTAAAAATTCATTAGCTAATTTTTCATCTTTAGTGCCTTTCTTTACTTCAGCAATATCCTTTAATATTTGAGCTGCTTGTTCATCATAAATATATCTATGTAAACCGGAATTCCATGATATATTCTGAGGATTATTATTATTTGAATAATAGTTCCAAAACAATATTTCACCAGCTTCTTCTGGAGATAATTTTACTTTATACTTGGATTTCGAACCTACATATCCTTCTTTTATTTCGTTTCCTTCATTGAACTCATCGATTAAAAACACTGCAAAAATGTATCTAGTATCTTCTATTGTTTGCGGGTCACGTGTAGTTAATACACACAGACTATTATTACGTGCTCTAGCTAATTTTTTAGGTTTCCCTTTATTTTTTCCACTTTGGACAACGCCTGCATAAGCTTTCCAATCTTTAAGCATAGTACTTTCATAACAAAAGGCTTCATCAATTTCAAAAATAGAATCTAATTCTTCTCTAGTTATGTCATTATTATAGTACTTAAAGCAAGGGCTTTCTTCTGATTTACACCATACACTATTTTCAACAGTAATGTTTGCTTTTATCATATCATCACTGCAAATTCCATTGAAACCTACTTGTTCAGAGCTATGCCCACCATTACAAAAATTGCATTTGAACACAATATTTGATGAATCTTGCTTTATCCTCTTTGGTTTTGAACTTGACTTTGTCTTCTTTTTTGTAATTGCATTTTTATAATCATAAACTTTTATATTTAGCATCCTTCTCTTTTCGCTAAGTTTGCGACGTTCTCTTTTGATTTCAAGTTTTTTTGTAAATTTATCATTAATATCTGGTAGTAATATTTTAGTATCTTCTTTGTTTTTAAACTTCAAAAAAGATTTAAAAGCGTCAGGGAAAACAAAGTTTTTTTCTCCAATTTCAAATTGTATTGTCAAGTAATTATCAATATCTTTTATAATTTTTCCCTCACCAAAGGTCTCGTGTATAATTTCCTTACCAACTAAATCCATTATATATCCCTCCTACTTGTATTATATCACATATTGACTAATTCCTCTAAAATGGATAATAGGAGTTTATATTATAAACAAAAAATAAAAGGGACATATAAAAAATCCCTTAAGTTAAATCGTATTTATTGTGCTTTTTTATTATCTACTTGCTTATCGCTAATAAAACTGGAACCAAGAATTAAAGTGCCCCCAATAATTTGTATTAGTGTTATTCCTTCCTTCAGAAATATAGCTGATATGATGACAGCTGTCACTGGGTCAATATAGCTAAGCATTGCTATAGTCTGGCCTTTCAAACCTTGCATGCCTGTAAAATAGAATAAATATGCTATACCAGTATGTACTATCCCTAGAGTTAGTATATAGGGTAAGTATTCAATTTTAAACATTTCTAGCCTTAAACTTTCAGTAATAAATACATAGGGGGAAAGTACAATTGCTGCAATTATTAATTGTATTAATGTAGCTTCTAATCCAGAAAGATTCTTGAAAAATTTATTTGTTAGTATTACTGTAGCATAAAGGGCTGCAGCAATTAATCCGTATGTAAGTCCCAAAGGATGATTATAAGAACCATTAGAAATTGCACTAGTATTAACAATCATAAACAATCCGATTAAAGAAATTATAATACTAAATACTTTTCTATTATTTAGCTTTTCTTTCAATATTAATGGGGATAAAACCATTACTATAGTTGGTTCAAAATAGTATGATAATGTTGCATTAGAAACAGTTGTATATTTAAAGGCCTCAAATAAAAAGATCCAGTTAAACCCCATTGCAGCCCCAGAAAGAAGCAGTTGCCATATATTATCTTTTATTTTTATAAATGATATATTTTTATTAATAATAATACTGTATATGATTAAAAATATACTAGCAATAATTGCTCTTAGCAAGGAAATCACACTAGAAGGCAAACCAATATTTCTTACAAAAATACTGATACTACCAAATGTTAACATTGCTATGATGACATATAATTTCGATTTCAATATCTCTACCCCTTCAATTTTTCTATCATTATATCATATTAAAGTTAATCAAAGCTCAATAACTAGAATAGAATAAATGCAAAGATGCCTAAAACATGATTATAATAATAATCATAGTATTAGGCATCAATAATAACTCAATAATTAACCTTGATAAAATGCTTTATACGCTTTATAGGTATTATATAAATCTATTTTGCTTATTAATTCTATTGGAGCATGCATACTTAGCATTGGAGTACCACAATCTACAACTTCTGCACCTTTATTTGCCAAGATATATGCTATTGTCCCACCACCGCCTTCATCAACCTTTCCAAGCTCTCCAACTTGCCATGATACATCAGCTTCATTAAAAATATCTCTAATTTCTGATAAGAATTCTGCATTAGCATCATTGGAACTGGACTTTCCTCTTGAACCAGTATATTTAGTAATTGTAACACCTTTTCCAATATATGGTGTGTTCCGTTTGTCTGATACATCAGGATAATTAGGATCAAATCCAGCTGTAACATCTCCAGATAATACTTTTGAATTAGCCATTGCTCTACGTATTCCTAAATGGCTAGTTACTCCTTCTAAATTAAGTAGCTCAGCAACTACATTTTCAAAGAACATGGATTCCATGCCAGTATTACCTAGGCTGCCTACTTCTTCTTTGTCTACGAATAGACCTACTACAGTTTGTTTTGGTTCTTCTATTTCTAATACTGCTTTAAGTGATGCAAAAGCGCAAACACGGTCATCATGTCCATGAGCAGCTACCATACTTCTATCAATACCTACATCTCTTGCTTTTCCAGCAGGGACTATTTCAAGTTCTGCCACAGTAAAATCCTCTTCTACTATTCCATATTTCTCATTCAATAACTTTAAAACATTTAGTTTGATAGCATCATCTTTTTCTTTTTCACCATTATATGGAATACTGCCTATTAAAACATTAAGTGATTCTCCAATAATCCCTTCGCCCATTTTCTTATCCATTTGTTCTTTTGCAAGATGAGGAAGAAGGTCTGTTATATAGAAAACTGGATCATTTTCATCTTCACCAATTACTATATTAATTTTTTCGCCTTTTTTATTGAAGATAACACCATGTAAAGCTAATGGTATAGCTACCCATTGGTATTTTTTTATACCACCATAATAGTGAGTTTTCAATAATGCTAATTCACCATCTTGATATAGTGGTTGAGCCTTTAAATCTAGTCTTGGTGTATCAATATGGGAGCCAACTATTTTCATTCCTTTTTCAAGACTATCTTGACCAATTACAAATAGTGCTACGCCTTTACCTTTGTTTTCTGCATATATCTTATCTCCAGCTTTAAAACTACCTTTTGAAATAACATCTTCAAATGAAATATAACCTTTATCTTTAGCTTGTTTAATAATCTCATCTGAGCTTTCTCTTTCTGTTTTCCCACTGTCTAAAAAATCTTTATACTCATTACAAAAATTAAAAACTGTTTCTTTTCCACCATCTCTTAATTGTTCCCAAGCACTAGGGAACTTCTTAGTTAAATTATCTATCATTAAATCACTCCTTATATATAAATTATTTTATCTTAAAATAGCACTATATTTTTCATTCTTATATTATACCCTATAAAGTTAGGGTTTTATCAATATATAAAGTGCATATAATAAAAAATTAATATAATTCTCTGAAAAACTTACTTATTGACTTGCATGTACTTTCATGTTAGTAGTAATATAATGGTATAAAGGTCGGTGTGTGTATGAAAAAGTTTATTATTTTATTTCTCCTTTTTTTAATTCTTACATCTTATTCCTTTTCTTATTCAGATAGATTTATTAACCAACAGGAATCTATTTCTGGAGTAGATGATGTTAAAGATAATTTAAGTGACTTATCATTAGAAGAGAAGAAAACTCTTGAAGATCTATTTCTTATTGTTCAGGGAATAAATGAAATGGAAGAATTAGAGAAACTTACATCTTTAGAAATTGATGATATAAAAGATAATATTATGGATATGGAAATTCAAATTGATATAAAACAAAATGAATATAATGATAATTTCAATATCATGGAAGAGATTTTGAAAAACTATCAAAGAAATGGTGCTACTACATATTTAGAATTGATTCTAAGCTCTGACTCTTTAGGAACATTGCTAAGAAGAATCAACTCAATTAGAGATATTTCAAGAAACACTTCTGATCTGCTAGATGAATTAGAAAATTCCAAGGCAAAACTACTTATTGATAAAGACAAACTAGATTTTACTTTAGATCAATTAGAAGAAAAACAAAATGAATTAAAAATAACAATTAAAAACTCAATCTTATTAAGAGATGATCTTGAAAACAGGCTTTCATCTCTACAAGAAAACAAATCCAAGTATGAAGATTATTTAAACCTCTTAGAGAATGAATGGATTAAGTCTAAACCTATTTTCACAGATACTATAAATGAACTTGTAAGAATTATTGAAACTGGTGATGTCCCAGGAAATATGATTAGTATTTCATTTACATCTAGTGGAATTAAGGGTACTATTAAAGAAGATTATATAAATGACGTTCTTAAAAGCAAGAATTTACCTACAGAGGCTAAATTACTATTCTCTAATGAGAAAATAGAACTAGTATTGCCACAATTAGATGTTTATATGTCTGGTAGTTTGCAAATTCTAGATGATAAAAAATCTCTTAGATTTATAATGGATGAAGGCGAATTTCATGGTATGAAATTGGAGCAAGCAGCCATGGAAGAGCTATTTAGTTTTGGACATTTACAGTTTAATTTCCAAAAATATTTAGGTGCCAACGCAATTAGAAGCATAAATATTAATGAAGACTCATTAGAATTAATTATTAATCCAAAACTATAAAACGGAGTGATAATATGATTATTGCTAATAAGTTATCTTTACAATATCCAGATGGTACAATAGGTTTAAGAGATCTTAATCTTGTTATTCCAACTGGACAAGTAGTATTTATAACTGGTCCAAGTGGATCTGGCAAAACAAGCTTTATTAAGCTATTGATAGGAATAGAAAAGTCTAACACTGGAACTCTAATTGTTTTAGGAGAAGATATGAATAGCATCAATCAAAAGGATTTAAGAAAGTTAAGGCAAAGCATTGGCCCTATTTTCCAAGATTTTAAACTGTTAGATGGCAGAACTGTCTATGAAAATGTAATAATAGGAATGAGATTCTTAGATTTCTCAAAAAAATATATTAAAAAAATGGCTCTTAATACTATAGAAAAAGTTGGTCTTAGTCATAAAGTTGACTCCCTTGTAGATAATCTTTCCTTTGGAGAAAGGCAAAGAGTTGCCATTGCTCGTGCTGTTGCTAGAAAACCTTTATTAATCATTGCTGATGAACCAACTGGAAACTTAGATAAGGACAACTCCCTTAATATATTAGATCTACTAACATCATTTAGAGATAATGATACCACAGTAATAATTACAACCCATGCTACTCATCTAATTGATCACTATGATACATCTATGAAAATACATGTGCAAAATGGTAGATTTAGTTTAAAGGAGGCAACTTATGGAAGTGCTTACTAAGAACATTAATTATTTCTTTAGAGAGATTAAAACTATTGTTAAACTGGATTTATTATCAAATATTTTATCTGTATTAAGTTTGTCATTTATTTTCTTCTTAATCTGTCTTATATTTGCAGGCGGCAATATAACTGATTCTATGATAAGTGCTATAGAAAATGAAGCTGAAATTAGTGTATATTATGAAACTGGAGCTAATGAGATATCTATAGGAAATGAAATTAAAATGATTCATGGTGTAAAGGAAGTCACATACATAGATGAAGAAGAAGCAAAAATGAATATGACAGAGATCTTAGGAGAAGATTCGAGGATACTTGAGTTATTTGATCATAATCCATTTAACTCATATATTGAAATTAGAATTGATATAGATGAAGTTGAAAGTATTTCTGAAAAGGCTAATTCCATAACTGGAGTGGAACTAGTAAGAAATAATAAAGAAATCCTTGATAAATTAAAGGATATTTCAAGTTTAATTAGTATATTAGGTGTATTGATTATAGTTTCTGTAAGTGCTTCAACTCTAATTGTAACATCTCACATAATTAGACAGGGAATATACTTAAATAAAGAGCAAATCAATACCCTTAGACTTCTTGGTGCTCCAGAGTATTTTATTGTCTTGCCTTATATACTAGAAGGAGTCTTTATGACAATATTGGCCGGATTGACATCGAATATTTTAATCTACTTTGCAGTTAATTATATATATACGAAAATAGCTGGTTTTCTTACATTTATGGTACTACCAAGCTTAGGTGGAATGCTTAGTTCTATATTTATATTTAGTATCATACTTGCAATATTTTTAGGCTTAATAGGTAGTTTATTTGGGCTTAAATCCACAAAATAAAGTTAGGATTAGTGTTTTGATCTGATTATCTATATTGTCCATATAAAGCATAATATATTTTATAACAAAATAATATAGGATAAATAGTTATGTACTATCTATCCTATATTATTAATTAATAATATTCTAAATTATGCTTTGTTTATTTTTTTAAAACCATACTGTTGATAAACTCTTAAGGCTATTACAACAGCTTCTTCCCTGGTAGTATGGTTCCGCGGATATATTTTTCCTTCTTGATCACCTTTAAGTATTCCTTTATATGCCATATATTGCAATGAATCGTATGCCCATGGCGAAATACCTTCCTCTGAAAAATTATGATTCTCTTTGAATTTATAATCCATATTGGGATAGAAAACCTCTAAGGTTCTTTTTAGCATTACTGCTACTTCTTCTCTTACAGTATAGTCTTCAGGCAAAAAATTACTATTTTCATTTCCTTTTACAATGCCTAATTTTGCTGCTTTTAAAACTTCAGTATTTGTGCAATCTTTAAATATTCCCTCATTGTAGTCCAAGGCTTGTCCAGTTTGAAGTTCATATAATTTGATAATAACTTCAGCAAACTCTTCTCTAGTTATTTCTTTTTTCATATCTTGCCTAATAGATTCAGGTATTAATTTAAGACTTGCTGCTTTGTCCAGCTCATCAGTTGCCCAATCACTTGCATTTTCATAATAGGGCATTAAACCTAGTGTTACCATATTTGAAAAATCACTATAAGTTCCATTATATTTATATCTAATTCTAAAGTTATAGTTATTTTCTTCTAAATCAATACTCTTCACCAAGCCATTTTCTATTGGATTAAATCTGATTTCACTTTTACCACTAGCATTAGAAACCAACTTATCTGTTTGCAATGCTCCCTTTTCTGATGTCCATTTATCTCTTCCAACTCTAAAGTCTACTTGGTATTCTATACCAAAGCTATCCATAGAACTATCTGAGTTTGTCCATTTTAAAATGAAATTATCACCTTTTAATGATATAGTAAGATATTTGGGAGTGCCTAAATCCATTGAAACAGCTGCTTGACCGTTTACAAAGACCATACTAGTAGAAAAAATAAGTATGCAAAGTATAAGTATTATTGTTTTTTTCATAATGACCTCCTTGTATAATACAGTTACAGAAATAATCAAACAGCTTATACGAATATTCCTCTAACTTTATTGTTTATTGTTAGTGGTCAAAGATGAGTTCAACCACTTATCAAATGTTACTTTTTATATTATAGTTTCATTAAGAGTATATGCGTAACCTCCTTGAATGACTCTTTGAGTTTATATTCGTAACTTAGCATGCATTCTATGAGACTCGTTGATTTAGCTGGTTGGATTTCTCTTTGGTCACCAACGAGAACTATCCGTGTAAACAACAAGGTTAACTGACTCATTTGATTACTCTTATAATCTTTGAAAGGATGTGTATTTATGTCTCAATTTTATGATTTACCAGTTATCGGAGTAGATGTTGCAGCCGATTTTTCAGTCGCTACTATTCTTAGTCCTAGCGGTGATATCTTTAAGAAATACTTCCGTTTTACTCACAATCTTAATGGCTTCGAATCTTTTCTTCAATTAATCAAAAAAACAGAAGAAGAGTTCAACAGTAAGCCCAAAGTATTTTGCGAATCCACGGGTATTTACCATTTAACTCTTCTTCATTTCCTTAGTGATCGCCAGATTGACATTCGTGTGATCAATCCTTTGATAACTAATTCTAACAAAAATTTCAACATAAGGAAAGTTAAAAATGATAAATTAGATTCCTTTTCTATTGCCAGGCTATGTAAATTCAATGATGTTAAGACTTCTTTTTTCACTTCCAAAGATATGTTGCATCTGAAATTTCTAGTACGTGATTATTACAAAACAGTTGATTTAAGAGCCAATGCTAAGAAGGCTTTTACCAACGCTTTGTATGTTTACTATCCTGGTATGCAAAATGCTTTTACAGATATTACTGGTAAAACACCACTTGCTTTCATCTCTAAGTACCCTACACCTGATGACCTTTTAAATGCATCTTCTGATGAAGTTTTAACCTTCTTAATCTCTTCATCACGCCGAGGTTCAAAGTGGGCTAATACTAAGCTAGAGATGTTACTTGGAATCGCTTCTAGTGCATCAGTACTTGGGATTAATCCGTTGACTTTTACTTCAAAAGTCCGTCGTTTTGTGGATACCTATAACTTTTATGAAAATCAACGTCTTGATATTGTTGATGAAATTCAAGACTTCATAGATTCTGCCTCTTTTGCTGATGAGTTTAACTACAATATTTCTTTACTTTGTAGCTTTAAAGGCACTGGATTTATTAGTGCTATCACTCTTTTAGCAGAAATGAATGATATCAATAACTTTACTAGAGCAAGTCAACTCGTTGCATTCTTTGGTGTCAATCCAGCAGTTAACGAATCAGGTAATTTCAAAGGCGATTCTAACAAAATGTCAAAACGTGGAACAGCTGTTGGTAGGCGTGCTTTGTATGCTATTGCACTATCCTCAATTCGTAAGACTAAGGCTGGTGTACCAATGAATCAAGTTCTATATGATGCTTATCACACTAAACTTAAAGGAAAGAAAAAGAAAGTGCGCCTTGTAGCTATAATGAATAAACTTCTTAGATATATCTTCTCGGTTCTGAAAAATCAGAAGCCCTATGAAGTACGTGATTCAAGGATACATCAACAGATGTTTATGTCTGTTGATAAAAGTTTTACCGATGTAGCTTAAAGTTTATACACACTGATTTTGGGTTTTGACACCCTTTGTTTGCTATGCTCTTTTTTAAAAACAACAAATATTAAAAATTTACTTGACTATTTCTAGCTGGTCTAATTTCATACTTAAAATATTATATCTCCTCTACATCATCGTCATCAAGAGAGATTTCAATTAAATTGTCTTTATCATAATCATAATCAAAATCATAATCATTTTGTTCATTAGAATGGCTTTGTTCATCTTCTGTTTCAAATATTTTGCCATCTTTCCATTCTTTATATATTTCTAATTCGGTCTGTATCTTTTTCAATATATAGGCTATGACTGCAGCATCATCTATAAAGCCACCAATTGCAAAATCTGGTATTAAATCAATTGGTGTTACAAGATAAATCAAGCCAACAGTTACAAGTACAATAGAACCTGTAGAGATCTCTTTATAGTCTCCATTTACATAATCTCTAACTAAATCAATAAAAATCTTCACTTCTTCAACTATTTCATTAAGCTCTTTGTTGTTCTTAATTAGTTCCATTGCTTTTTTAAATGTGTTGTTCAATCTTTCTTTATCACCTAATAATGATTTAGCCTTATAGGTAAATTCACGTATTATATTTTCTATGTTTATCCGCATATTATCACCTTTTATTTTCTATTAAATCTTTCATCTATTTTTTCTTCATTATACTTAGCTATTTTATTATTTATATGATCATATCCTTTTGGTCTATGTGGTATAAGACAATTTGAGCAATCTTTTATTCCATACTTGTCTACATAGTTTCCACCACATTCCTCTAAAAAATACAATGGACAATAGCAAAACATACAGTTAAATTCCTCTTCATTTTCCACATCGTGACATGGGAAATGTACACAATCTAAATTTCTATAAAATCTATATGAGTTTTCCATTATTAATCCCTCCTAACTAATATCTACATTCATAATAACATATATAGTATAAATTTAAAATAAAAAAGCTTTTATTATAACATCCCTAATCCTTAAAAGAATATTTTTTTAAACACTAGAAATACTAATACAAAGGTGGTGATTAATATAACTAATAAAGAAAGAGAAGCTAGACACGAAAAAGGAATTTGGGATAAAAGCTCTAAAAATGAAAGCGATAGAAATTACGTTGTTGGAGCTCAATCCATGGGAAATCCTTGGAATAATACTAAAAATCCAAATTGGAATAATCAGATGTTTAAGCAACCATATAATGCAGCAATTCTTAATGACCCTCAAAGAGTTGAAGAAAATCATAGAATTGAGGATAATAATGGTAACAAAAAATTAATGAAAGATGAACGTTACAGAGATGATTCCTCTTGACTTATAAAGCCAATATCTAAAGAAAGATATTGGCTTTATAAATTTAAAGAACTGAACTTATTAGTTCCATTGCTTTTTCATACTGTGATCTTTCAACTAATATATCTGAACCAAATAAAGAACTTCCAGTAATTATTTTCAAATAGCCTCCGCTTCCCTTTTCTTGTATAAGACAAGGTATTTGATTATCTTCAAGTAATCCTTTGATTATGTCCAATTCAAATTGGTTGTTAGTGGACTTTAGCAATACTAACTCAATATCTTTATTATTAGGCATTTAACCACCTCGTTCTTTTTGAATTAAGCAAATTATACTTAATCAGAATAAATGTAATTCCTAGTTATTAAAGTTCACCTTTTAGTCCGATTTCTTCTGCTACTTTTTGCATTCCTTTAATAGTTTCTGCAGTAATTTCATTTAAATCTTTACCAAGCATTTTAGCTCCATTTTCTATTACATCCCTATTAACACCAGCTGCAAAGGATTTTTGTTTGAATTTCTTCTTTACTGATTTTGCTTCTAAATCTAAAATTGACTTACTAGGTCTCATAAGTGCTGTTGCTGATATAAGTCCTGTTAGCTCATCAATGGTATATATTACTTTTTCAACATTTTCTTTTGGTTCTATATCATTACGTAGCCCATATCCATGACTCAAAACTGCTCTTATATAGTCCTTTGGCCAGCCTTCTTCTTCAAGGATTTCTTTTGTCATATCACAATGCTGCTCTGGCCATTTATCAAAATCTAAATCATGTATTAGACCAATAACCTTCCATTTTTCTATATCTTCTCCATATAGTTCTGCAAAGTGAGCCATTGTAGCTTCTACTGCCAAAGCGTGCTTTATAAGATGGTCACTTTCTGTGTATTTTAGTAAAAGATTATAAGCGTCTTCTCTAGTTGGTATATAATTTGACATTTTTATCCTTCCTTCTATCTAAATTATTGTTTATATTTTATAACATAATCATCATAAATACAAGGAAGGCTAAATTCCATGATTCAACTTAAAGTAAAATTTACTACCTTCACCTATTCTGCTTTCCACTCCAAAGTCTGCTTTATGTGCAATAAGAATTGACTTTACTATGGATAAACCTATACCGCTCCCAATAGTGGCCCTTTTATGAGATTTTCCTACCTTATAATATCTGTCCCATATGGAATTAAGTTGGTCCTCAGGTATTCCTATTCCTTTGTCTATTACCTCAAAGTTAACAATTTCCCCTTCATCTACAACATTAATAGTAATTTCTTTTATATTGCTAGAATAATTAATGGCATTGCTTACAAGATTATAGATAACTTGCTCAATTTTATCTTCTTCTCCTAAAACATTTGCCTTGCCTTCATAATTTATATAGAATCTAAAACCTTGATTATCAATAAAGTATTGAAATCTTTTCAATACATTCTCCGTAGTTTTAGCAATATCAAAGCTTTTAAAATCCATTTTGTCTAATCCTGTTTGAGCCTTTGATAAGTCTAATAAATCATTTACCATTTCTGATAGTTTATTAGTCTCATCAATTATTGTCTCAACATGCTTATTCCTTTTCTCTTCATTGTTTCCAGATATATCTCTAATCATTTCTGCATAGGATTTTATCAATGTAAGAGGTGTTCTTAAGTCGTGGGATACATTTGCAATTAAATCTCTTCTCAATTCTTCAGTCTTTGAAAGCTCTTTGGTTGTATAATTTAATGTATCAGCCAAATTATCAATTTCAATATAATCTCCTTTTTCAAACTCTACTATATAGTCACCTTGTGCTAAAGATTCTGCTGTTTCTGTGATTTTTTCTATTGGCTTTGTAAGTTTTGTTGCCAGATAATATGATAGAGCCAGAGACAATCCCAAAGATATGAAAGTAACAATTATCAATTGATTTTTTAATACATTAACTGTAGAATCTACTGGTTGAAGCATTGAGTTAATGTAAAGATAGTAATCTGATCCACTATCACCCTTCAAAATAGCACCATAAACTAAAGTGGGGCTATGTAATCTACTATCCTCTTTATGATATATTACATAATTATCTTCTGCTTTATATAAATTGATAAGGAACTCTGAAAAAACCCCATAATCAAGCTTTGGTTGCCTTAGTAAGTCTAATATACTATTAATTGGATATATAAGACTTCCATCTTTATTTAATATCTGAATTATTATGCCTTCATTCCGAGAGGTTGTATATAAAAAATCCTCAAAACCTTCTTGGCCATATTGGTTAACTAATGAATTCCCTATTTTTTTCATTTCATTTATTTTCATAGTTTCATAATAATTATTTAAAAAAACAATTTGCAATAACCATAAAATAATCATTATAGTTGCTGCAAATAATATAAAATATATCCAGAGTTTATATCTTAAACTTTTCTTTTTAATATTTTTCATCATAGCGTCACCTTACTCTTCAAACTCGAACTTATATCCAAATCCTCTTATAGTAACGATATACTTTCTACATTGTCCTAAACTATTCCTTAACATTTTTATATGTGTATCTACAGTTCTTTCATCTCCAAAAAAATCATAACCCCATACTTCATCTAGGAGCTTTTCTCTAGATAATGCTATATTTTTATTTCTTACCATATAAAATATTAAATCGTATTCCTTTGGCGTCATATCTACTTTTTTATCATCAACATATACATTTCTGCCTTCAAAGTCTATTACTAGGCTTTCAAATGAAACTTTTTTGTTGCCTCCTAACTTAGCCTGATTCCTATTTAGAATAGCTTTTATTCTAGCCATTACCTCTCTAGGTGAAAATGGCTTAACTACATAATCATCTATACCAATTTCAAACCCAAAAAGCTTATCATATTCTTCTCCTCTAGCTGATAACATCAAAACTGGAGTATCCTTGGTTTTCCTAATCTCTTTTACAGCAGAATACCCGTCTAACTTTGGCATCATTATATCCATTATAATTATATCAAAGTTTTCATATTTACAAATGTTTACAGCTTCCATACCATCACTTGCTTCTGATACTGAATACCCTTCAAATTCTCCATATTCCTTAATTACTTCTCTTATTTTCTCCTCATCATCAACTACAAGAATTTTATACATTTTCTCACCCCAATAGCTAGTAAACCTAATATATTAATTATATACTAATTTATCATTGTGTAAAATAGGTGATATGAGCATGAAAATTTCATCTAAATCAGATATTCCTTCTTCTTTATCTCTTCCTATGATAACTGGAACTACTCCAAGTTCTTTACATGCTTGGATCTTTTCTACAGTTCCACCATTTTTCCCACTATCTTTCATTACACAATATTTTGCCTTGTACTCTGAAAGCATAGCCTTATTGACCATCACTGTAAATGGTCCTAATATAGCAACAATATCCCGCATATGAACATAGTTTTCATTACAGATATTGATGCTATCTATTACAGGCAAAACCCTATAAATAAATCGATTATCCCCTCTTACTTTTTCAAAATCCCCAACATTCTTTGAACCTGTAGTAAAAAGCACAGTTCCTTTTATGTCACTTAAATATTCGTAGCACTCATCATAAGAATTCAAATAAATAACATTATCAGTATAATGTGACTTTTCACGTGTATATCTTATATACTTTATTTTAAGCTGCTTGCTTACTTTTTTAGCGTTATCTGAAACTATAGTGGCATATGGGTGTGATAAATCAACGATTACTTCTATGCTTTTTTCCTTAACAAATTGGATCATCTCTTCTAGGTTTAATCGTCCCACATATACCTTGTCTGTGTTTAAGAATTCTAAACCAGCTTCTGTTGCTATTGTCATAATATAATTATCTGAGTCTTTTAATCTGCTAACTAACCCTCTAGCTTCAGAAGTACCACCTATAATCCAAATCATTTTATTTCATATCCTCTCGGTGTAATAATTTTATCATTTTTTATGTATGTATTGGAATTTCCAATTATTACAAGGCAAAACATATCAATTTTATCATATTCAATATTGTTTAAAGTTGTAATTCTAATATTAGTATCTTCTCTACCCGAATTTTTAACAATACCCACTGGTGTATTTCCCTCTCTATATTTTAAGATTATATCAATTGCTCTTTCTAAATGGTCTTTTCTACCCTTGGATCTTGGATTATAAATAGTTATTACAAAATCTGCTTCTGCACAGTTTTCTATTCTCTTCTCAATTACATCCCATGGCGTCATTAAGTCACTAAGACTTATAGAAGCATAATCATGCATAATTGGTGAGCCTAGTTCAGATGCTGCAGAAAAAGCGGCTGTAACACCAGGAACAATTTCAACTTCTATATCTTCTATTAACTCCAGGATAGGTCCTGCCATCCCATATAGGCCTGCATCTCCTGTGCTAATTATTGAAGTATCCATGCCTTCTGTTACTTTCTCTATTGCTAACTTACATCTATCTATTTCTCCCTTCATACCAGTGGAGTAAAGTTCTTTGCCTTCAACTAGATCTCCAAGATAATCTATATAAGGGGTATATCCAACTACGCATTTACACATTTTTATTGCATTTACTGCTTTTAATGTCATATTTTCACGACCACCTGGTCCAATTCCCACTACGTATAATTTTGCCATATTATCCTCCCAGCTAAACTATTTAGATATTGATATTGTTACTCCATTAAATCTCGATTTTCTTGTGATTAACTCTTCTCCTAATAAATATGCACATGGCTCTGAGACGGAATATACTCCAATGGTATCTTTCACAAATTGAGATTTTTGAAACTTTTCTTCTATAGGTAAAAGATCCTTTAATGTAAAGATTTTGATTGGGCAGTTAAAATGTTCTGCTGCTTTTATAATTCCTATCTCAAATTTCTTCACTTCAACAGTGCCTAAGGTTTTTATACATTTGGGGGATAAGTGCTTTTCTTTTAAGGCAGCGTCTATTGCTTCTATGACTATTTCAGAATCTATCCCTTTTCTACATCCAATTCCTATATTTATATTTTTTGGTCTAAGAATTGTATATGGTATATTAATTTCACCTAGATCCTCCTTGGATGTTACGATAATAAGGCCATCAATATTAGCTTCAATACTATTAACATCTTTGATTATTTCAATATTTTCATAGTTAATTCTATTTTCATCTTCTGTATATAAGCCTATTTTCTTCCAATTTACCATCAATGAAGTAATTTCCTTTGCAGATTTCATGTCTTCAATCAAGTAATTGTTTCTCTTAGCAAATACATCCACTGCATCCATTCCTCTATTGTCCGAAGCTGTAGTAATAACTGGTATAGCATCAATTTCTTTTGCTAGCCATTTAGAAATATCATTGGCGCTACCAATATGACCTGATAATAATGATATAACGAATTGTCCCATATCGTCTACTACAACTACTGCTGGATCCCTTGTTTTGCTTTCTATATATGGATTAATAATCCTAACCGCTATACCTGTAGCAGATATGAAAATAAATCCATCATATTCATTCCAATGACTATCAATATACTTTTTTATTCCACCATGTATATTGGAATTATTGAAATGCGCTATATTATATTTTGTATTTTGTATTTTTGATATTTTTTCTCCTAGTTTATTTCCCAATTGGGTAAAGGAGAAACTTGCTAATCTCATTTACTTTCCACCTCTGAATTTATGAGTAAAGTTTGGGTCGTATAGTTTAGACCTTTCATAATCTCCTTCAATAAAATTGCCCACAAGTATTTGAGCCATTTTATTGATTCCTTTACTTTTTATTTTGTCTCCTATATCTCTTAAAGTGCCAAATAATGTTTCCTCATCATCCCAAGTTGCTTTATACACTACTGCAACAGGTATATCATAGCTACCATACCCTTTAGCAAGTTTTTCAACAACTCTATCTATATCTTGAACGGATAAAAAAATCGCCATAGAAGCTCTATGTTTAGCTAATTCTTCAAGATCTTCTCCTTCTGGTACTGGGGTTCTACCTTCTATTCTTGTTAAAATTACGGTTTGACTAATACTGGGTAGTGTAAACTCTTTCTTTATTGAAGCACAGGCTGCAGTAAAAGAACTAACACCTGGTACAACTTCATAGCCAATAGCTTTAGCGTCTAAAAAATCCATTTGCTCTCTAATAGCTCCATATATAGTTGGATCCCCTGTATGAAGTCTGACTACTTTTAATCCTTTATATACACTTTCTATCATTACATCTATTACTTCTTCTAAGGTCATTGAAGCACTATTGTAAATTTGGCAGTTATCTTTACAAAAATCTAAATGCTCATTTGACACTAAACTTCCTGCATAAATAACTACATCTGCTTGTTCTAATAATCGTCGACCCCTTATTGTAATTAGGTCGACATTTCCAGGACCTGCTCCTACAAAACTAATCAATTGACTTCACTCCTTTAATAATATATATAGGATTTTGTCCTTTCATCAAACCGTATTCATCTATATATGCACTTTGAATAAGTTGAGTTTCAATATCTTTGTAATTATACTTATTTAATAACCCTATATATTCGTTTAAATTTTTCAATGTAATAAAATTTCCACATACTATTCCATCCTTTTCTAAAAATGATTCAAGATATTGAAATATTTCACTTAGCTTGCCTTTACTTCCTCCGACAAAACATTTATTAAACATAATATTGGGTAAATCTTCAGGTGCAATACCCTTTATAATAGTAATACCAGTATTAAACCTATCATCATTAGACTTAATTAAATTTATTCCTTCTTCTTCTTTTTCAATTGCCCATACTAAGGCACCCTGTAGTGAAGCTTCTATTGATATTGAACCTGTTCCTGCTCCTATATCCAATAATCTGTCTCCCTCTTGTATTGCCAAATACCCCAGAGTTAATACTCTAATATTAAATTTAGTCATTGGGATATTTCCTCTAATAAAATCTTTATCTTTAATCCATTTCATTTTCTATAACCACCACTCCAAGGGAAGAATAATCTTCAATTTCTTCACCAATATTTTCACTTATTATTTTTTCATCCCTATATGACAGATTAAATCCTACGTACATAGTGCCTTTTATTCCAAGTTTATATAGTTCTTTTGAAATATAAGAGGGTTTGTTGTTTTTATCAATTAAGGTGATTGTAAGACAATTGTCCTTTGCTATGCTTAAATCTTCATCCCTTCCATGTAATGAGATAAATTCTGCATTTTGCCATGATTTTTGAAGTTTAGCCATCATGTATTGAAATGATGATAATCCAGGTAAGACTTCATTTATTGTGATAGCATTTTTTTTAATATAATCGACTATTCCATAGAAGCAAGGATCCCCAGATGCTAAAAGAAGAGTGTCCTTTCTATTATCTAATAGATTTATTATTTCATCTACTCTAGTTACTACAATATAGTCATTTCGAATTAGTTCTATAGATTTTCCTACTCTTCCAAAAGCAATTATCTTTTCTGCATTTTTTATTCTTTCAGATACATCTATTGTTAGATATTTTGGATTTCCCGGACCTACTCCTGCAATAGTTAACAAATATTAACACCTCTTTCCATGGAATAGATAATCACCTTTATATTGAAGTCATCATCTTTAAGGTATTTTCTAATCTTGCACTCTGCTCCCTTTTCCATATCTTTTACAACTTGTCCATATCCTTCTTTTATACATATTTCTAAAGCTTCTTCTGCAGTAATTGTAGTGTTTACCTTTTCTAAGAAATAATTAGGGGCACCCATTAATGCCAAATAATAAATAAAGGCTTCAACTCTTCCGTCACAAACCCTACTATGTGTATTGAAAACGCCGATTGATAATTTTGAAAACTTGCCAATATGACCTATTAAAGTTATAGATTTAAATCCCTTATTATATAGATATAAAAGGCTATCTCCTATATAATTAGATACTTTGACGATAGGGTCTTCAAATCCTAATTTTTTAGCAATATTTTGGCCGTAATTACCAGGAACAAGAATTATATGTTCATTGCCGTATTTTTGTTGAAACATGTCTATTTCCATATATATAGTCTTTAATAAAGCATCGTCACTCATAGGATATACAATGCCTTTGGTTCCTACAATTGATATTCCACCTATTATTCCTATGTACGAATTGTAGGTTTTTTTAGAAACCTCTTTGCCCATAGGAGCATATATTAGTACATTGTAGCCAGAGTCAGTTACTTCTTCTAATTCCTTATTTATCATCTTTCTTGGTACAGGATTAATAGCAGCTTGACCTACTTCTCCAAATAATCCCTTCCTAGTTATTCTTCCTATACCTTGGCCACCATCAATTATTATTTTCCCGTCATTTCTTTTACTAACCTTAGCATAAATTTCTATACCATCTGTATTATCTGGGTCATCTCCTGCATCTTTTGTTATTGAACAACTTGCATATTCAGAAGTTATAAATGGATTATAAACATCTAATTTTAATCTAACTCCTGAAGGAGTGTCTATTTCAACATGTTTGATAATTTCCTTTTTTTCAAGCATAATAGCTGCTGCCTTTGCTGCTGCAGATGCACAGCTTCCTGTAGTATAGCCACACCTTAGGATTTTACCGTCTTTTATAACTGTTAAGTCTAAACTCATCTTCCAACCACCATATATAATAATGCGTTTATTATAGATGCAGCTACATTGCTTCCTCCTTTAGTACCAACTGTAGAAACTGAAGGGATATCATATTTTCTTAACTCTTCTTTAGATTCTGCAGCACCTACAAACCCTACAGGAACTCCAACTACAAACTTTGGATTAATTTTTCCTTCATTTACTAATTCAAGGACTCTAAACAATGCTGTTGGAGCATTGCCTATAACAAATATATGGAAACCTTGTTCTACTGCTAAATCTACAGCACAAGCTGATCTTGTTGTGCTTTTTTTAATAGCCATTTCAAATACTCTCTTATCATCAATAAAGCACTTTAATTGACAGTTTGATTTTTCTAAAGCTGGTTTATTAATTCCCATATAGGCCATTTTAGTATCTGTAAATATCTTTGCACCGCTAGCAATAGCCTCTTTGGCTTCAGAAATAAAGTCGTTTTGAAAAGTTATTATTTTCCTATACTCAAAATCTCCTGTAGTATGAATCATTCTCTTTGCTACAAGCATCTCTTCTTCAGTAAATGATGTATCCTTCATTACTTCATCAATAATGTCCATGCTTTTATTTTCAATTTGTCTTGGGTTTTTAATATACATTTTCTTCCTCCTAATCTGCTAATGTATCCTTCAAATGATCTATAAAAATATCTTGAATTAATTTCCTTTGACCAAGGCCTTCAATTTTTAAAGTCACTTCAACTCCATTTCTCTCTACTATGTTCTTCCATGAATCTTCATCACTAGATGCCATGTCATTAGTTGCATGATCTCCTGCAACCAGCATAAATGGTGTTAATAATACTTTATTTATCTTCTTAGTTATTAAAGCTTCTACTACATCATCAATTGTTCTCTTACCTTCTACTGTTGCAAAGAATATATTGTCATATCCTTTTTCATGTGTAATTCTTTCTAATCTTTCATAGGATATATCCATTTCATGAGTTGAACCATGTCCCATAAATACTATTGCTTCATTTCTATTATCCAGAGCTAAAGCATCTACTACTTTTTCATAATCCAAATCAGAAGAGAGTAAAGGTCTTCCAACAGTAACACTATATTTATTGTTTTCTTTAATAAAATCTCTTGCTTCTCTTAATATCTTTTCATACTCTAAACCTTCGATAATCAATAAAGGTTGAATATAAATATTATTTACTCCTTTATCTTTCATCCTCTCAAGTGCTTCTGTAGGAGTGTCAACAAAATAGTTATCTCTTTTCTTTAATTTGTTAATTACCATTCTTGATGTAAATGCTCTTGAAACAACACAGTCAGAAAATTCTTCTGTAATTCTATTTTCTATTGATTCAATACATAATTTTCTTGTTTCCTCGTAAGTTGTGCCAAAACTAGTTACAATTATTCCCTTTTCCATATTAGCTCCTTTTTTATGCTTTTCTTTAGTTCCTTTTCATTTTTATATAGTGGTAAATTTAAGTATTCATGTATTTTAACTAACCAAGGCTTATCAAGTCCGACCTTTTTTAATAAGTTTTCTTCTAAAAATATTCCCTGGGTAATTCCTTCTCTTATAACTTTTCCTTGGGATAGTATGTAAATATAGTCACATACCTCATATATAAAATCCATATCATGACTGGAGATTATTAACTTCTTTTCCTGACTCAATTCTTTCACTATCTCTTTTATATCTTCTGACATAGCTGGATCTAATCCTGATGTAGGCTCATCTAATAGAAGTACCTTTGTATCCATTATCAATG
>JAQVYQ010000084.1:3312-6209 GCA_028708575.1 Tissierellia bacterium | reverse complement strand
CCATCATATTCGAATATTTCGAATAACTGATCTTTATATTTGCTATCCTGTCTTACAATGGCCTTATCTCTATCATAAATATGAATAACATCGCCCTTATCTATATCACTAATATCCAAAGATTCAAAACCCCATTTGTAAGTATAGCCAATTACCTGATCAACAGATGTTTCTACAAGACTTGCTCCATTTGCATCATCGTAGATAATAATATTTTCTCCACGACCTCTAACATCTTCTACTGGTGATATATCCTCAAAGGTAAATGAATCCATGTAATAAAGCCTTCCACCCTTAACAGTAATATTTGCAAACTCAGCTGTAAAAGACTTTTCCCTATTATTACCTTGTCCAAGTGAATATACATATTCAAAATATTTATAATCATCATCATTATGATATACCACAAGCCTAGAATCAACTTTATAATACTTACCGTTATAACCACAATATAGTTGGTCTTTATTGGCCAATATAGGTCCTTCTAAATATGTATAGGAGTCATCCACTTCTACATCTATAACTTCATTATTATTACCAATTGTTACATCTACTACCTTCCCCATTAAATACTCCACATCTTCAATATCTTTAGGAAGAGTAATTACTATTTTTTCATCTTCTTTATATCTTGCTTTATTGTCTGAAGATTTATTTAAATCTTCAAATATAAGTAATGATAGCTCTCTATTATTAAGCTTAGCTACTCTTGAATTTTCCATAATTATACCATTATACTCTTCAACAATGGTTGGCTGGCCTTTAAACATTGTGTTAAAAACCATTTCAAATACTTTTTCCCTTGTTGCAGGTTCATAAAAGTTTGAAATATTAACATCCTCAGTTATACCAACATCATGTGCTTTTACTAAATAAGGTATTGCCCATACTGAACCTGAATAATTACTAGTATCAGGAATATCGCCATTTACCACAACTAACATTTTAATTACTTCTGCATAGGTAATGTTTTTACTTGGATTAAATGTTCCATCCGGATATCCATTTACTAATTGATTTATAACAGCAGTATTTATATGACCATTAGCCCAATGGTTTTTTGTTATATCATTAAACATGCTATCTAAATACTTAAACTCCTCTACATCTTCCCCTAGTCCACCTACCTCTACTACCATCTTAGTAGTTTCAGCTCTGGTAATATTATCATTTAGTCTAAAACCTCCAGAGTCCCCTGTTACAAACCCTCTTTCAATAAGCCAATCAACTTTAGGATTTTTTGTAATTGAAATAGCATTAGTAGTGGTTGCTGTAAAAAGCAATATGAGTAAAACCAGCATTAGCACCCTATTATTTCTATTCAAATTTATTCCCCCCATCAAAATCCAGATACTTAATTATACCCAATTTCATTTATAATTCACAATTATAAGCCTATGTATATAATACACAAATATATATTATATGAAAAATATGTATTTTTGGTTACATAAGGGTTACAAAGAAATTAAAAACACCTAGCTTATTATAAGCTAGGTGTTTTTATATAAGATTTTAGTAATCTAAGTCTACGTTACCTTTTTTATCAAAATCAAACTCTATTTTACCGCTACTATCTCTAACATATCCATCTACTTCAGCATCTTTATATTCCTTTGTAATATCATCATAGATATCTTCAAGTAGGTCCTCTAATTCAGATTCACTGACATAGCTGAAAACATTATCTACTCTGTCATCATCTTTATCTAAAGCTTCAATAGCAACGCTTACATCATCTTCATCACCTTTTAATGTGATTTCTAAGTATAGACCGTCACTTTTAAACTCTTTTTCATATGCATCATTTAAATCATCTTCTAGATCATCTAAATCTACAACCTTATCTTTCTCTTCTGCTTGTTCCTTTAATTTCTTATTCTCATTTTGTAATCTAGTGATTTCAAGTTGCATATTATACATTTCAACTGCATTTCCTTGACCTGGCTTGTCTTCGATACTTATTGTTGAAGTTGCATCATTCCAGGAAATGTTTTTATCAAATAGTAATGCCATGTCATTTAAAGCTAGATATGTTCTGCCTTGTTCATCAACTATAAAAGGTTCGTTTGCTAAATTTGCTTGTGAACCATTATACACAACTCTTATATTTCTGTAGGTTACAGCAAAATTTCTTTTTAAGCTTGCTGCTAAACCAGTAGTTGACATCGCTAACACAAAAATTGCAACAGCTAAAACTAATAGTACTTTCTTTTTGTTATTTTTCATTTGATACCCCTCCTCTATTTTCTAATTATATCTTACAACGCTATTAATCATTTGTCAAAATAGAAATGGCTAAATTTCAAATTGTAACCTTATTGTAATTGTATTGTAATCATGTCCAAGTATAAATGGAATTTTCCGACAAAAACCAAGATAAAAATCCCCATTTGTTTAAAATTGGGGATTTCTTCCTATTCTTCTTGCCACTGTATTTGATTTTCCCCTTTGCCCATAGTTCCCTTATGGAGAATGGCTCCTCTTTGACCTTCAATTATTATCTCTACATTATAATAATCATATATGCCACCATAGGATTCTTCTGATGGTCCAGACATTTCTTCTGTTGCCACATATCCTGCTAATATCTTTAGATAATCAGTGCCAACTTCCCTAAGCCTATCTTCTGAAACATCAAGGCCTTGGCCTGGAACTAGGTAAAATGTTATCATATCGTCCTCAACAATAATTTCAGGATCTTCTATATCAGTATTAGAACTTATAAGTTCTGTAGAACCTTGTAATGCTTCTTCTGGTATTTCTGGTGGGGCAGCAGTACAGCTAACAAATAATACTAATAGTAATACTAATAAAAGAATACATGCAAATTTACGCACAATCTCACTTCCTAAACTTTTTTATTAGTATTACCAATTATTAGATATATAAACAAT
>JAQVYQ010000084.1:1948-3212 GCA_028708575.1 Tissierellia bacterium | reverse complement strand
TCTTAGTTCTTAGTTCTTACCTATTCCCTATTCAAAATTTTTGAAGTATCACGACACGAAAAATGATAAAAGGGGTCGGTTCCTTTTTATCATTTTACTGTCAGTTGTTCACTGTCACTCTGCTCCCTGGTTTTACTAGAGGTAAATTTCCATCTTTGCATATTGGGCATTCAGTTGGGTCGTAGGATAGGACTTCTGTTGAATAGACTGATTCTAGTTTGCATCCAAAATCTATTTTCCCATTGGATCTATCTACTAATACTGCTACCCCTATAACCTGCCCACCTTGACTTTTTACTATATCAATTACTTCCTTTACAGAGCCTCCAGTTGTTATAACATCTTCTGCTACTAATACTCTGGCACCTTTTGGAACTTTGAATCCTCTTCTTAGGGTCATCTTACCGTTTTCTCTCTCTGCAAATAGATTTCTAACTCCTAATTGTCTGGCGATTTCATAGGCAAATAGAATTCCACCTGTTGCAGGTCCTATTACTATATCTACATTATCATCCTTATAAGCATTGGCTAATATGCTGCAAAGTTCTACTGTATAGTTTGGATGCTCCAAGATCCTTGCACATTGCATATATTTATTGCTATGTTTTCCTGAAGTAAGTAAGAAGTGTCCTTCTTGCAATACATTGGTCTCTTTTAGTATTTCTTCAATTCTCTCTTTACTTATCATAGTATCCCCCTATTAAAAATCCATTTTTATATCTTTAATATCTTTTATACGGTATCTGTCACAATAGTCCATAATTCCATCTAAGACGTCCATTGTAGCTGCTGGATTGTGGAAGTTTGCAGTACCAACTCCTACTGCATTAGCTCCAGCCAATAAAAACTCTATGGCATCCTCTCCATTTGATATTCCACCCATTCCTATAATAGGTAATGATGTAACACTTCTAACCTCATAGACCATTCTAATAGCAACAGGTTTTATAGCTGGACCTGATAGTCCACCTGTAGTATTCGCTAATATTGGTTTTCTTCTATGAATATCTATTTGCATTCCTAGTAGTGTATTTATCATAGATAGAGCATCAGCCCCTCCAGCTTCTGCAGCCTTAGCAATCTCTTTAATATCAGTAACATTTGGACTAAGCTTTACTATTACAGCTTGCTTGCTATATTTTTTTACTTCTTTTGTAATCTTTTCTACCATTTTAGGAATTACTCCAAAGGCAATGCCGCCTTCTTTTACATTAGGGCAGGATATATTTAACTCTAACAAGTCTATATCCTGGTCTCCTAGTTT
>JAQVYQ010000084.1:0-1848 GCA_028708575.1 Tissierellia bacterium | reverse complement strand
GTTGATATATAAACCTTTGCTCCTAGCTTCTCAAACTCTTTTACTAAAAATGCTTCTGATTTAAAACCTAAATAAACCTCTATTTGACCTTTAAGATTTCTTGCTAGCTCCAACAAAGGAGGAGCCCCAATACCACCACCAATGATAATATGCTTAGCTAAAGCTTCATCAATCTTAAATCCCTTTCCTAAGGGACCTAAAACATCAATATCTTCTCCAGCCTTTAATTCTGAAAATTCCTTTGTACCTTTTCCTACTACCCCATAAATAATAGTCACAGTATTTTCTTCTTTGTCTATTTTATTAATACTAATTGGTCTTGGAAGAATTCTATTATCTTGTTTACAATATAGGTTTAAGAATTGTCCTGGCTTTGCTACTGATACAATTTCCTCAGAGTCAAAGATCATCCTAAATACTTCTTTTGCTATTTCCACATTCTCAATAATCCTACAGCCTATCTTTTTCTTTTTTGTATTATTACACATTAGAAGTTCCTCCTAAGTTTATTACATCAACTTTACCTAAGTCCAGTCCTGTCTCTAATATGCTAAGCATTGCATTTACTGTATCAAGGGATGTAAGGACATTTATTCCATTTTCAATAGCTTTTCTTCTGATTCTAAAGCCATCCCTTTTTGAGTCATGTCCCTTTGTTGGTGTATTGATTACTAAATCAATCTTCCTTTGGGCAATTATATCCAATATATTTGGTTTTTCTTCATTTATCTTTCTAACTTCATCTACTTGAACGCCTGCACTTCTCAATAGCTCAGCAGTTCCCTTTGTTGCCACAAATCTATATCCTAATTTTGAAAATCCAAGGGCTAATGCTAAGAATTCTTCCTTATCATGAGGATTAATAGTTGCTAGTATGGCGTTATTTTCCTTAGGCATTGTTATACTTGCTGCTAAGAATCCTTTTGCCAAGGCCTCTTCAACTGTATATGCGGTTCCTAATACTTCACCTGTAGATTTCATTTCAGGTCCTAAGCTCATTTCTACTTCAGGTAATTTTTGTGTGGAGAATACAGGTACCTTTACTGAATAAAGTTCAGATTCTTTATATATTCCAATTCCATAAGGCATATCCTTCAATTTTTCTCCCAACATTACCCTTGTTGCTAATTCTATCAAGGGCACATTTGTTACTTTGCTAATATATGGAACTGTTCTACTGGATCTTGGATTTACTTCAATAATATAGAGTTCATCTTCAAAGTCAATATATTGAATATTTACAATGCCATCAACCTTTAATCCTAAGGCAACTTTCTTTGTTTCATCAAGTATTTTACCTTTCAGTTCTTCAGATATGTTAATGCTTGGATATATTGATATACTATCCCCAGAGTGAACTCCAGCTCTCTCAAGATGTTCCATTATTCCAGGTATTAAGATGTCCTGGCCATCACATATAGCATCTACTTCTATTTCTCTTCCCATTAAATATCTATCTATTAAAACTGGATTTTTCTTATCTTTATGGAAAGCATCCTTTAAATATCTTTTTAATTCCTGGTCATCATAAGTTATTTCCATACCTTGACCACCTAGTACATAGGAGGGTCTCACCAAGACAGGATATCTTAGTTCAGCAGCCACTTTAAGACCTTCATCTAGACTCCAAACTGCTTTCCCCTTTGGTCTGGCAATATTAAGCTCTTCTAAAAGAGCTTCAAATTTTTCTCTATCTTCAGCTACATCTATTTGTTCTGGCTTAGTTCCAAGTACTGGGAAGTTCATTTCCTTAAGAAATCCTGAAAGCTTAATAGCAGTCTGACCACCAAATTGCAATATAATACCATCTGGTTTTTCAAGCTCTATAACACTTAATACATCCTCTTC
>JAQVYQ010000083.1 GCA_028708575.1 Tissierellia bacterium | reverse complement strand
ATTTTATTTCATCTGAACCTTCATAGAATATATTTATATTGTCTAAGACTTCATATCCGTTATTCTTTCTCATTTGTTGAACTTTGGATACAAATTCTCTTGCATAGCCTTCATTAATTAGATCTGCTGTCAATGTAGTGTCAAGAATAACAAATAGATTGTTTTCTGTAGTTACATCAAAGCCTTTTTTAGAATTTATATTAACTAAAATATAATCTTTTTCTATAACTGTATCTTCACCATTTAAATTTAGAGTTAATGTTTCACCATTTTCTAGTTTTTCAACTATTTCCTTAGAATCAAGTTCATTTAGTGCTTTACCAAAAGACTTAATTTTTGCACCAAGTATTGAACCTGCTACTTTAAAATTAGGTTTTAAAGTATAGTTCATAAATTGAGTAAGATCATTTTCAAATACTACTTCTTTAACATTTAACTCTTCTTTAATCAATGGAACTAAATCTTTGATTTGTTCTTCATATTTCCCATCTATTACAACATCTTTAAGTGGTTGTCTAACCTTGATTTGAACATTTTCTCTTGATGCTCTTCCTAATCCTACTAGCCTTCTTACTAAATCCATCTTCCCTTCTATATCCTTATTAATCAAATCTTCATTTGCCTTTGGATACAATACTAGATGAACGGATTCTTCGCCTGTCAGATTTCTGTATAATTCTTCTGAAATAAATGGTACAAATGGAGCTATTAACTTACATAAGCCTACTAATATTTCGTATGTGGTATTGTAAACAGCTTTCTTATCATCATTTAATTCAGTTGACCAGAATCTTCTTCTATTTCTTCTAATATACCAGTTGGATAAATCTTCAATAACAAAGTCTTGTATTGCTCTTACTACTTTAGTTAATTCAAAGATGTCCATATCCTCATTACAATTCTTTATCAATTGATTGTATTTGGATAGTATCCATTTGTCTATTTCAGGTCTATTATTGTAGTCTATGAAAAACTCTCTAGGATCAGTGTTGTCAGTATTAGCATATAGAGTAAAGAAATTATATACATTTCTTAAACTTCTAAAGAATTTAGATTCAATCTCTCTTAATCCATCTTCATCAAATTTTGTTGGTACCCATGGTGGTGATACATACATTAAATACCATCTTAATGTATCGGCTCCATACTTATCAAACAAATCAAATGGATTAACTGTATTACCTTTAGATTTAGACATTTTTTTACCCTCTCTGTCTAATATCAAATCATTAACTAAGACATTCTTGTATGGAGATTTCCCAGTAACAAAAGTTGAAATAGCCATTAATGAATAGAACCAACCTCTTGTCTGATCTATCCCTTCATTAATAAAATCTGCAGGGAATAATTTATCAAAATCATCTTTGTGCTCAAATGGATAATGCCATTGAGCAAAAGGCATAGCACCACTATCAAACCATACATCTATAACGTCTTTCTCCCTAGTCATTGAAGATCCACATTTTTCACATTTTAAATGAACATTATCAACATATGGTCTGTGTAATTCTATTGATTCATCTATATCTTCTATTGCTAAATTAACTAGTTCTTCTCTGGAACCTACACAATGAAGATGTCCACAATCATCACATCTCCAAATAGGAAACGGAGTGCCCCAATATCTATTTCTTGATATTGCCCAGTCTTTAATATTTTCTAACCAATTACCAAATCTCTTTTCTCCTACATGAGATGGGAACCAACTTACAGTATTATTGTTTTCTACAAGCTGATCCTTAAGTTTTGACATCTCAATATACCATGATGGCTTAGCATAATACAAAAGTGGAGTATGACATCTCCAGCAATGTGGATAATTATGATTTATCTTTTCCTTCTTATATAGCTTTCCATTTTCTCTTAACCATTGAATAATATCCGGATCAGCATCCATTACAAATTTGCCTTCCCATGGAGTTTCCATAAATTTACCTTCATCATCAACTGGTTGAAGAACTGGCAAATTATACTTTCTTCCAGTATTATAGTCATCTTCACCAAATGCTGGCGCAGTATGAACTATACCAGTACCATCTTCTGTAGTAACATAATCAGCACAGGTTACAAAGAATCCCTTGCCCTTTACATCAATAAAAGGCAGTAATTGTTCATATTCTATATATTCTAATTCTTTACCCTTCATTTCTTCAAGAACTTCGTACTCATCACTTAATACTTTAGATGCTAAAACCTTTGATACATAATAAACTTCGTCTTTTTGTCTAACCTTTATATAATCCTCTTTTGCATTTACAGTTAAGGCAACATTAGAAGGTAGAGTCCAAGGAGTAGTAGTCCAAGCTAAAAAGTATTCATCCTTGTCTTTTAATTTGAACTTAGCTATTACAGTTTCAGTTTTTATTTCTTCGTATCCTAGTGCAACTTCATGAGATGCAAGGCCTGTACCACAACGCGGACAATATGGTAATATCTTATGACCTTCGTATATATATTCTTCATCGAAGAATTTTTTTAGTATCCACCATATAGATTCAATATAATCATTATCAAGAGTTACATATGGGTCATCTAAATCTATTAGATAAGCCATTCTCTCTGTCATTTCTCTCCATAATTTTTCATATGTGAAAACAGATTCTCGACATTTCTTATTAAACTCTTCAACTCCATAGGCTTCAATGTCTTTCTTGTCTTTTAAACTAAGCTGTTTTTCAACTTCAATTTCTACTGGTAATCCATGTGTATCCCAGCCTGCTTTTCTTTTTACTTGAAAACCCTTCATTGTTTTATATCTACAAGTCAAATCTTTTAGTGTTCTTGCCATAACATGGTGTATTCCAGGTTTCCCATTAGCTGTAGGAGGCCCTTCATAGAAAATATATTGATTATCTGAATCTCTTATTTCTATTGATCTTTTAAGTAAGTCAATTTCATTCCAATATTCAGAAACCTTATGTTCTCGGTCCTTTACAGGTTCATTTGATAATTCATTAAACCTCTTCAAATTTATCTCTCCTCTTCAATCAATACGTTTTATACTCTGGTTTATTGACCTTATTATAGCCCCTAACCTTGTTACGTAGTCAAATTACTAAACCATTTGCTGGTTTCACTCACATAATTTAGGAATTTGTTGCCTTTGACCTACCAATTAAGCCCTAACCCCATGAATGCAGTGAGTAGTGGTAGGTCTCATGCCAGGAATGTCCAAGAGCACAAGCTGAGCGAAGTGCAATTGGGAACATTCTACGGCTAATTTGTTAAGGAAAACACTCAACAAATTCGGTTAGGTCATAAAAAAAGTCCCTAAGCCAAAGACTTAGGGACGAAAATTTTCCGCGGTACCACCCAAATTACATGAATATACTTGTCACTTAGATTAGTTTAACGTCTACACGTAATCCCTTACTTTAGTTTCAGGCATTATGCTCAAAGGTGATCTTCACAAAATCTCATATAATAATCTTTCACCAAATGATTATTTCTCTACTATATGTTGGCTTTGTTACTCTCCTTGTCAATGCAAATATTCATATTCATACTAATATAATATATAATAATAATTAAAGTTTTGTCAAGCCCTATTTCATTAAATAGTGCAAAATCCCTGCAAGCTGTGCACTTTTTGTATGACTTGGCCCACTAGATTGCCGTCTCAGCTATTTTTTAATTAAAAACTCAATCTTGCAGTTGTCTCAATTTATAAATCATTGTGCTTTTATCTAATTCAACCATATCATAGGTAATAAATTCACCTTTTCTTATATCTCTTTTAACTATAGTATTTCTGTTTACCAATCCTATAGGTAATAGATTCTCCTCTTTTGCCTTTTCATATGTGTCAATACTCCCATATACTGTGTATTCTCCGATGCCATCAAGTGTTTGTCCTTTTTTCAAGTCTACTTTTGCTCTTGTTATGACTTCTGCTACTAATTTATTAGATTGCGGTGCAATTGTAGGTTCATTATATAATGCAGCTCTTGCGATTGAAATTGGGGTTTCAAGACTTGTTAGATGATAAGGCCTATATAAGACATAGTTTGGCCCATCTCCCATCTTTAAAAACTTCATTTCTTGGTGAACTTGAGGAAGCGAAGATGTTACAATTACGAATACCCCTGGAGCAATTCCATGTGCATAATCAATAATTTTATAATTATTAAGGATGCCCCCCTCTTCTTTAAGACTATACACCTTTGGTAAGTTTTTTACATCAGTTGTAGGACCATGTCCACCTCTTATATCAGGTATAAATCCTGTGGAATTTGCCATAGCAGCCATTTCTACCATCGTATTTGTGCCATCTACGAAAGAAGCAAGTCTTAAAGGTTTCAGTTTTGATTTAAGAGCTTCTTCCCTAACACTTTCTGGAGTAGCATCATAGTCTATAGGATTGTTTTTTCCTTTTCCCATAGCTAGAACTTGGAATCCAGTAGCTTCTGCAAAATCAACAATTTCTTTAACAGCTCCTGGCTCATCTCCTGCTGTACCAGTATATACAACTCCAGCATTCTTTGCTAATTGATTCAATATTGGACCAACTACTACATCTGCCTCTATATTTAACATTATTATATGTTTTTTGTTTAATATTGCATCAAGGGCTATTTCAGCACCAGTATTTGGCACTCCAGTAGCATCTACCACTACATCTATTAGATTTGCTTTTGTAGCATATTCTGTAACATCTGTAACAACATATTTATTTTGTTCTAAAGCAATATTTATATCTACTAAATTTTTAGCTATTTTTATATCATCTCTAGATATGCCAGCTAATGTAAAAGCTTCTATTGTATCTTCAATTTTATGACTCACTACTAAGGATGGTATCATTCCCTTTACTAACATCAATTGGCTTACTAGCCCTTTACCCATAAGGCCTGCTCCGACTATTGAAACCTTTATAGGTTTATTGTTCTCTTCTAATTCCTTTAGTTTCTTGTTAATACCATACATGTTCATAATTCTCCCACTTTTAGATTTTGCTAAAGTATGTATATCTTGTAATAATTAAAGATTTTTAAGTACTTGATTAATTCATGATAGATGAATTTAATCCAGCAATATATCCAGATGACCAAGCCCATTGAAGATTAAAACCGCCGCAATCTCCATCTATATCCAATAATTCTCCAACAATATATAATCCTTCAACAATTTTTGATTCCATAGTTTTATTATTAACTTCATTAGTATTAATTCCACCTGCTGTAATCTGTGCCTGCCCCCAGCCTTTATTTCCTATAATCTTAAAGGACCAAGTAGTAAGTAATTCTGCTATCTTGAAAATATCATCATTATTCATAGAGCCAACATTTTCAGTCTTATCTAAATTTAATTCTTTTATGATAGGCAAAATCATTTTCTTGTTTATTAGGCCAACAAGTGATTTCTCTAAATCTTTCATCCATAGCTTTTTAAATCTAATAATTAAATACTCATACAACTCTTTGGTAGTCTTTGTATCTATTATGGAAATTCTTAATTCAACTACTTTTCCACTATTAATATATTCTATTGCCTTTCTGCTTATTTGAAGTATAGGTGGCCCAGAAATACCATAATCAGTGAAAAGTATATCACCTCTATCTTGAACAATCAAATTATTATTATGGTACACTCCAGCAGTCCCCACAAGTTTTACACCATTAACTTGTTTGAAAATATTTCCTTCTAGTTTCAGCTGAACTAATCCAGGAAAAACATCTGTAGTAGTGTGACTTAATTTCTTTAATATTGAATGTCCATTTCCATCAGATCCACTTGCAGGCATTGCCATTCCGCCAGTTGCCATGATTATTTTATCGCTGGTAAATGTTCTTCCATCTCTAAGTTTAACTGTGAATTTATTTTTCTTATATATATCAATTACATAGGCATCTGTAATTAGTTCAACACCTTGATATTCCAATTCATATCTTAATACATCAAGCATTGATGAAGCCTGAAATGATAAGGGAAAAACTTTTCCATTATCTTCATCAGCTGGAGTTATGCCTATGTTTTCAAAAAAGCTAATTGTATTATCCACGTTGAATTCAGTTAATGCAAATTCTGCAAATGAAGTATTTCTACCATGGTAATTGTTTAAACTCAAATTTAAATTAGTATAATTACATCTTCCATTGCCAGTAGCAAGAAGTTTCTTACCAACCCTATCGTTTCTTTCTAATAGAGTAACAATAGATCCTTGACGTTTTGCTACAATTGCAGCCAACATCCCAGCAGCTCCACCACCTACAACTATAATTCGATTACTCATAGCAGTACTCCTTTGTTTTAATATCTATATTTTACCCATTTTTCAATAATATGTCCACAATAATGAAAAAGCATTACT
>JAQVYQ010000082.1 GCA_028708575.1 Tissierellia bacterium | reverse complement strand
CAATATTTGAAAACTCAACAACAAAGTCATCATGCATTATTCCAAGGATAATATTGCTTTCTCCTATGAAATTTGCTACAAAAGCATTTTTAGGTTCATTATATATATCTATTGGAGTGCCAATTTGTTGAATTTTCCCTTTGTCCATGACCACTACTGTATCTGACATAGTCAATGCTTCTTCTTGATCATGAGTAACATATATAAATGTAATACCAACCTTTTTTTGAATATTCTTTAGTTCATTTTGCATATCTTTTCTTAATTTTAGATCTAATGCGCCTAGTGGTTCATCTAGTAATAGTACCTTTGGCTCATTTACTAAAGCTCTAGCGATAGCTATTCTTTGTTGTTGGCCACCACTTAAGGAATCAATTGATCTATTTTCAAATTCTTGTAGATTTACTAATCTTAACATTTCTTCAACTTTTTCTTTTATTATATTCTTAGGAGTTTTTTTTATTTTCAAACCGAAAGCAATATTGTCAAACACATTTAAATGAGGAAACAGAGCATATTTTTGAAAAACTGTGTTTATTTGCCTTTCATAGGGTGGAATATCTGTTATATCTTTTCCGCCAAAGATAACTTTTCCTTTAGTAGGCTTTTCAAATCCACCAATTATTCGTAATGTTGTTGTCTTTCCACACCCACTAGGCCCCAATAAAGTAAGAAACTCGTTTTCTCTTATATGTAGATTTAAATCATCTAATACTGTTGTTTCACCAAAATCCATTGATATTTGTTCTAAACTAATAATATTCTTATCCAACTTGTCTCCTCCTATCTAAAAAGTAGGTGGTGTACTCACCCAAATAACTGAAGCCTTTGACTTGCCAGCATTCTCAATATAATGATTTGAATTTACAGCAAAATAGAAACTTTCACCTTTTTTGACTTTCATTTTCTCATTCCCAATGTTGAGATAAATACTGCCTTGAATCACATAGCCAAACTCTTCACCTTCATGTGGATAATCATCTTTTGACCTTCCGCCTGCTTCCAACTGGATAAGCACAGGCTCCATACTGTTCTTTTGAGCATTTGAAATTAACCAATTCAAATTATATTTCAGCTCTTCATTTTCATACTCAAAGACATCTTCTTTTGTAAAAACTATTTTCTCATCTACTGTTTCATTAAAGAAATCTTTAAGATTTGTGCCTAATCCTTCTAAAATATCAACTAATGTAGCAATTGAAGGTGATGTAAGATTTCTTTCAACTTGTGATATAAAGCCTTTTGTGAGCTCGCATCTATCTGCTAGCTCTTCTTGAGTGAGTGAATTTTTAACTCTCAATCTTTTAATTTTTTCACCTAAATCCATCAATATTCCTCCTAGTGTAACTAACCATATATTAAACAAAGAGTTTATTTTTACTAAACTTTTTATGACTAGACCATTATAATTTATTCTTTTATATTTTGTCAATAGGTTTTTAGCAATTATTTTTATTGTCTTTTTCTTTAAATTTACACATATTTTGAAAGCCTTGTAAACTCCAAGTTTAATATATTACTAGTAGAAATTTAGTTACAAAAAGGAAGTAAACTTTCAGTCTACTTCCTTTTTTTATAGATTATTATTAATTTCACTAATTTAGATTCATATTTATAAGACTTATTCTTTATCCCTTATCCAATACTCTGTTGAGGACCAAAGAATTGAACTAGAATTAATTTTGTAAAATTTATCGCTTGTGTTATTCCAGCCATCAACTATTCTTAAATACTTGCCAGCAGAATCATATTGTCTCCAGCCAATTGCCATTACCCAGTGCCAAGACGCAATATTATTGGTTAATAATATACCTAAAGGTCTATTATTGGATATTGCAGCCTGTATGCTTTTAAAAGAACAAGTTTTCCTATACCTTAATGAATATCCTCTATTTGAAAAATATTTTCTAGCTTTATAAGAAATCACTGCTACAGGTCCGTTACCAACTATTTTATGGATAGCTGTAAAGGTTTTATTTATATCATTATCAATTAATAAATTAGTAAATCCTTGACTTGAAAAATATAAAGCTAAATTAGTTACAAATGCAGCACCGCAATGATTACGAGCAATATCATTGTAAGACTTAGTAACTGCCCAATTTATGTCTTCAAGAGGTAAATCACCGTAATTACAGGATTCTGAAGGCATATTATTATTATCAATGAAACCAAAGTTTTGAACCACAGCACTCACTCCTTTATGAATAACAAAAATATAGATTAAAAAAGCACTCATAAATTATTAGTTAATAATCTGTTCATCTTAAAAGGAGTATATTTCATAAAATGCTCTCTAAGTATATGGTTTTTTTCTACCACCTTAAGAGAGCATATCTATTTTATCCACTGTGTAAAATCAAGAAATTGTGTAAATTTTCATATTTTTCATTGTATCTTCCATTAGTTCCTCAATATTCAATGCTTTTTCTGATTCTTCTATGTCTTCAACCTTAGGTTTTGTTACTGGATGCTTTGGCAAAAACACAGTACAGCAATCCTCATATGGTAATATAGAAGTTTCAAATGTTTCAATATCTTTGGCTATTTTTATTATATCTACTTTATCAAAACCAATAAGGGGTCTAAACACTGGTAAATTAACTGATCTATTTGTAACATTTAAACCATGAATTGTTTGACTTGCAACTTGCCCTAAACTTTCTCCCGTTATTAAAGCTTGATAATTATTTTCTACTGCAATTCTTTCTGCTATTCTCATCATAAAACGTCTTGATAGGATTGTCATCTCGTCTGCAGGACAATTCTTGTTTATTTCCTTTTGTATATTAATTATGTTTACACTGTATATTTTTATAGGTCCTATATATCTAGATAATATAAGTGCTAAGTCTTTCACCTTCTCTTCAGCTCTTTCTGATGTAAATGGATAAGAATGATAATGAACAGCGTTTATTTCAACACCTCTTCTTGCCATCATGAATCCTGCTACAGGACTATCAATTCCACCTGATAATAACAACAACCCTTTACCATTAGTACCAAGTGGTAATCCTCCATATCCTTTTACTTTTACTGTATATATATATGCATATTGTTTTATATCTATATACAAATAAAAATCAGGTTTATGAACATCTACGGTAAGATCATTAAAGTTATTTAGAATCACACCACCAATTTCTCTAGACATTTCTGGAGATTTCATTGGAAAATTTTTATCTCCCCTATTTGTGTCTACCTTGAATGTAGTAATATTACCACTTTCCATTTTTTCCTTAGCAGCTTCAATTGATGCCTTTTTAATCTCTTCAAAGTCCTTCTCAATTCTAATACATGGACTTATATATACTAAACCAAATACTTTTTTTAGTCTATTAATAATCTGAGGAAAGTTTTCTTCTGCCGCTTCTATATAGATTTTCCCTTGTTCTTTATAGATTTTTTCATAAGTTATACCTGACATTGCTTTTCTCATTTGCTTTATTAATTTATCTTCAAAGTATTTTCTATTACCCGCTTTTAGTGCTATTTCGCCAAAGCTTACTGATATAACTCTGTCCAATACATCATCTCCCTATTATACTTCTAATATCTTTAACCGCATATTTTATTTGTTCTACAGTATAATCGATATCTTCTTTTGAAATTTCATAAGATAAACAAATTCGTATGGTACCCTCTATATCATCATTACTTAGTCCAATGGATTTAAGTACATGGCTTTTATTAGTTCCATTTGAAGAACATGCTGATGAGGTTGATATGAAAATGTCCTTTTCCTCTAAATAATGTAGCAAGACTTCTCCTCTTGTATTCTTGAAGGTTACACTTAATATATAAGGTGATGATGTATTATCGAGACTAGTATTTATCTTAACATCTTTTATTTCATTAAGAATTTTATTAGCTAAATATATCTTTAATTCATAAGCTTTTTGAGCCTCACTATTGCTATTTGTAGATAGAATTCTAACGGCTTCACCTAAACCCATAATACCAGGGACATTTTCAGTTCCAGATCTTAATCCACTTTCTTGACCCCCCCCAAATACAATAGGATTAAGTTTTAATTCTTTGCTAATATAAAGTCCACCTATACCTTTAGGCCCATAAACCTTATGTCCACTAAACGAATAAGTATCTACACCTAATGCTTTTAATGAAAAATCCACTTTACCAAAAGACTGTATGCCATCTACATGTAATATAGGTTTAGCTACTGATTTATTTATTACATCTTTTATCCCTTTTATGTTTTGTAGTGCACCAATCTCATTGTTAACATGTATAATCGATACTAGTATTGTATCTTCTTTTATTGCATCAGATAACAAATCTAAATCTATATATCCATTTTTATCTACATCAAGTATAGTCACAGTAAATCCATCTTGCTCTAAATGTCTAAAAACATTTAGTATTGAAGGATGTTCAAAAACAGTGGTTATTAGATGCTTGCCTTTCCTGGAGTATTTCTTAGCAATACTCTGTATTGCTATATTGTTGCTTTCTGTACCGCCAGAAGTAAAATATATTTCCTTGCTTTCAACCTCCAAGAAATTTGCAATTATCTCTCTTGCTTCCTTAACCTTTTTTTCAGCATGAAAACCTAATCTATGTAGAGATGAAGGATTTCCGTAATCATTTGTTAGAACATCTATCATTTTATCTACTACTTCTTTTCTTGGCTTTGTAGTCGCACAATTATCTAAATAAATCAATTTCCCATCTCCTAATATCCTAATTCTTCGTCTACTAAGTATAATGTCATATTAGTACCATTAGGTTTTTTATGAAAAATCACCTCAGTGCAGCATATTCTTTCTGGAGAGTCGCAATCAGAGCATACACCAGTAGATGCACAAGGTGTATTTACTTTAATTCTTTTTGCATTTATTGGTGCACATATATTATATATCCTATCAATTGCTGCTTCATAATTATCACATAACTTATTTTTCCCAATTATCAAATATACATCCCTATGACCATAAATCATTGAAGATACCCTATTGCTTGTCCCATCCATATTTACAATCTTTCCATCCCTTGTAATGGCATTAACACTTGACAAATAAATATCTGCATCCTTTGCTTTTTTAAAGGATTCTTTTTTATCCTCAGATTTCCAATGCCAATAAACTGTATTGCCTCTATCACTTAATGCTTGATATAATCCCATGTCCAAAACTGTAACTGAACCACCTATTCCAATAGTATCTTCAAGCTTAATATCTTTTAATATTTCTTCACAAGCTGATTTTGAATCAATAAAACATTTAACCTTATAACCCTTTTTCTCGAATACATTTTTAATATCCTTCATTATTTATACCTCCTCTTTAATTCACTAATTATATTATATAGGATTCAACAAACATATTGTAGTACTAATTTAGTCAAACGGCTCTTCTTCTTTCAATTCTTTAAAAGTATTTCATATGCATACTATTTTATTCCAAAGATCGCTTTTGAACTAATATCTTCCATCCATTTTGGATGATAGACTCTTTATGTGCTTTTATTATAAACCTCTCCCCCTTTTATTTTATGCGAGTAGTAACATTATTGCCGTAGATAGAATATATTGAATTGTAGTTATTAATACTTTGAGAGGAGGAATATTATGGGTTCAAATTTTAATCCAGATATAGATCCTGATGTTTCTACTGATAGATGTTGTGATGCAAATACTGGATGTGAGTGGGATGGTACTCTAAGGAATGTAGTTACTGAACCAATATATGTGCAAAAAGTTTATGATGCAACTTTAGTAAACTTACAAGCTCTTAGCACACTAAATAATGTTAGATTTACACCAAACCTACCTGAAGGGGCTAGAATATTACGAATTTTAGATATTAGATGTAAAAAATTTTTTAATCCATCAAATATTGATGATCCACGTAATTTCAAAATTAATCCTGAAACTATACTATCAGGTGGTGATTTTGTAAAAAAAGCAAATGGTGATTTTGTAGAAGTAGTAGGACCTGATGGTTTCACATCACAAAAACTAATTTATGCTGATACTAGTGACTGTGATGAAAATGGTAGGGGTACTCCAGTATTTGGTACTCAAAGAGTTCGATTAAGCGGGAATGTTGTTGTACAATTAGATTTATTAATATTGAACTCAAGAGATAGGAGAGTAACATTTACAGTCACTGCTAATGTCCCAATTGCAACAATTGAATCACCAATTATATTAACCAATTTCTTTGAATTGTGTATACCATCAGTTCAAGATTCAGCGTTTTTCCCAAGATTTGCAGAATTTTGCAATGTGAATTGTGAAACAAGACTTGGAACAAATAGCGTATCTAGAGATATAGACATCTGTCCAGAGACAGGTCAAATTAGAGTAGACTTAATAATAGCTCTATGTATTACATGCGAAAAGAAAATAATAGTACCAGTTCAGCTTTGCGTTCT
>JAQVYQ010000081.1 GCA_028708575.1 Tissierellia bacterium | reverse complement strand
AATAAATAATATTGACAAATAGAAAATTATAACATATAATATGTTAGTAATTGAATATAAAAGATTTAAGTAGAAGTATCCGCTTCTCACCTTATTGCTAAGGCTCATAAGGTTACATTTCAGATGTCTTTGTTAATAAAGGCTATAATTTAATGACTTATAATGTATATAAGCGGGTATTTTACCCGCTTATTGTTTTTTGAAAAAATATAGGAGGTGCTGGATTATTAAAGAGCTTCAAATTAATGAAGATATAAGAGAAAAAGAGGTAAGGCTAATAGACGATGATGGAAGTCAATTAGGTGTTGTACCTATTAAAAAGGCTATGGAAATTGCTAATGAGAAAAAACTTGATTTGGTAAATGTTGCTCCAAATGCTAAACCACCAGTTTGCAAAATATTAAACTATGGTAAGTATAAATACGAAATAGCAAAAAAGGACAAAGAAGCTAAAAAGAATCAAAAAATTATTAATGTTAAAGAAATTCGCTTAACACCAAATATTGAAATTCACGATTTAACAACTAAAGCAAAGAGAGCTATTGAATTTTTGAATAATGGTGATAAAGTTAAGGTTTCTGTTAGATTCAGAGGTAGAGAGATGGGTCATACTGAAAAGGGCAGAGAAGTACTTGATGAATTTTTAGAATTAATGATGAATAATGCTACAGTAGAAAAAGCACCAAAAATGGAAGGAAGAAACATGACCATGTTTCTAGTTCCAAAATCAGAATAGTTTTTAGGAGGATATAATATGGCAAGAAAGATGAAAACACATAGAGGAACAGCTAAAAGAGTAAGAAGAACAGCTTCAGGTAAGTTAAGAAGATATAAAGCTTATAAAAGTCACGGAACTGGAAAAAAACCAGCTAAATCAATTAGAAATTTAAGAAAAGGAACATTGGTAAGTAAGGGCGATCAAAAAAGAATTGACTCTATGATACCATAAGAAATTACGAATTTTTATATAGGAGGATTACATTAAATGGCAAGAGTAAAAGGTGGCGTTAATGCCAAAAAAAGACATAATAAAGTATTAAAACAATCAAAAGGATATTTCGGCGCAAAGAGTAAATTATTTAGACCTGCAAACCAAGCAGTAATGAAATCGTTGAATTATGCTTTTATTGGTCGTAAATTAAGAAAGAGAGATTTTAGAAAGCTTTGGATAACAAGAATTAATGCAGCTGCTAGATCTAATGGTATCAGTTATAGCAAATTTATTAACGGATTAAAAAAATCAAATATAGAAGTTAATAGAAAAATGTTATCTGAAATGGCAATTTACGATCCTGAAGGTTTTACAAAATTAGTTGAAATTGTAAAAGAATCATAATAATAATTAATAGATGTTCTGTCTCACAAATATTGTGACGATTAATATGAATATCTAAGTAAAAAGTCCTGGTAAGGGCTTTTTTAATTCACAGTATTATTTAATCATTTTAAGTCAAAGATAATGAATATATGAATAATGGTGAAGGAATATGATTAATTTAAGCTCTTCTAAGAACCCAATTATTAGAGAAATAAAAAGTTTATATAAGAAAAAAGATAGGTGGAATAACAAGCTTTATATCATAGAGGGTATAAAGCTTGTTGATGAAGCTATTAAATATGGTATGAATATTAAATATATAATATATACTGATAAGCTTCTCAGTAATAATGAAGGAAATCAATTTTATAATCTTATAAATAAATTTGATTTCTTAATAAATGTACCAGAAATTCTTTTTAAGGAAATATGTGGTACAGAAAACTCTCAGGGAGTAATGGCAATTGTACATTTTAATACAAATAGTAATAATGAATTAGCAAATGGGAAAAATAAGTTTTTATTATTATTAGATGGATTACAAGATCCAGGAAATTTAGGAACTATAATAAGATCTGCTGATGCTTTTAATGCTGATGGAATTTTAATAGGAAAAGGTTGTGTAGATCCTTACAATCCTAAAGTTGTAAGAGCAACTATGGGTTCGATTTTTAGGGTTCCTTTATATTTCATTAATGATTACGTAATTTTAAACGATATAAAGAAAAGCGATTATAAAATATATGCTACCTCTTTAGAGGGAAGTATTCCTAATTATGATATTACATACAAAAATAGTTTTATTATTGCAATAGGAAATGAATCTCAAGGTGTATCAGATGAAATATTATATAATGCTGATGCGCTAATAAAAATACCTATACCTGGTTTAGCAGAATCTCTAAATGCAGGAGTAGCAGCTTCAATTATTATGTATGAGGCTATGAAGCAAAGAGGTAAAACATCTTGAGTTTTCAATTGTTAGATGCTATAATTTATTCAGCTAATAGTATAAAAGAGACCATTAGGTCTATTTTTTTAAGAAAGGAGTCTTGGTATGAAGGAACAACTTCAAGAAATTAGAAGACTTGCTATAGATAATATAAATAAAGTATCTGATCTTTCAGATATTGAAAATCTAAGAGTTAAATACCTAGGTAAGAAAGGAGAAATTACTTTTTTACTTAAAGGGATGGGCAAGTTATCGGCTGAGGAAAGACCAATTATGGGACAAATTGCAAATGATGTCAGAAAAGAAATAGAAGAATTGATTGAAACAAAAAAAGTCAAATTAGAAAATGAAGCTATGAAAGCTAAACTTCAAACTGAAATAATTGATATTACAGTTTCTAATAAAAGGAGTAGAGTTGGGCATAGGCATCCTCTTTTATCCACGATTGAAGAATTAGAGGATTTGTTCATAAGTATGGGATTCAAAGTAATACCTGGTCCAGAAATAGAAACAGTTAAGAATAATTTTGATGATTTAAACTCTCCAGATAATCATCCTTCAAGAGATATGTCTGATACTTTTTACATAACAGATGACATACTTTTAAGAACTCACACATCTCCTGTACAAATCAGAGCTATGAAACAATATGGAGTACCCTTAAAAATGGTTTCCGCTGGTAGAACATTTAGATTTGATGATGTTGATGATACGCATTCACCAATGTTTCACCAATTGGAAGGCTTAGTAGTTGATGAAAATATCTCCATGGCAAATTTAATTCATACTCTAGATATATTTATTAAAGAGTTATTTGGGGAAGACATAAAAACTCGATATAGACCTCATTATTTTCCTTTTACAGAACCAAGTGCAGAAGTAGATGTTACTTGTTTTAAATGTAGAGGAGCAGGATGTCCTGAATGTAATCATACTGGTTGGAGTATGGAGTTATTAGGTTGTGGCATGATACATCCGAAAGTTCTAGAAAATTGTGGTATAGATTCTGAGAAATATACAGGATTTGCTTTTGGAATGGGCGTAGATAGAATTACTATGATAAAGTACGGAATAAAAGATATAAGACTATTATTTGATAACGACAATAGATTCTTAGAACAATTCTAGAAAGGAGTGAGATTATGCTATTACCTGTAAAGTGGTTAAAAGATTATATAGAATCTAATAAAAGCGCTAGGGAATTAGCAGATGGTCTTACACTATCTGGTTCCCATGTTGAATCTATAAAATTTCTTGATAATGGTATTAAAAAAATAGTAGTTGGTAAAATACTTAAAATAGAAAGTCATCCTAATGCTGATAAATTAATAATTTGTAATATTGATGTTGGTCAAGATGTGCTTATTATTGTGACAGGAGCTAAGAATGTAAATGAGGGAGATTATGTTCCAGTTGCATTAATAGGATCAAAATTGGCAAATGGTTTAGAAATAGAGAAATCAAATTTCAGAGGTATAGATTCATACGGGATGCTTTGTTCTTTACAAGAGTTAGGATTTCCTGATAATGTTATACCCAAAGAAATGAAAGATGGAATTCTTATTTTAGATAAAGAATATCCAGTGGGAATGAATATTCTTGATGTACTAGAATTAAATGATCAAGTAATTGAATTCGAAATTACTCCTAATAGGCCTGACTGTTTAAGCATTATTGGTATGGCAAGAGAGACTGCAGCTACGTTTAATTATCAACTTAAAGAACCAAACATTATCATATCTGATCTAATAGATGACATCCATAATTATACAAATGGTATTACTGTAAAAACCCATAAATGTACAAGATTCTATAGTAGAGTAGTAAAGGATGTAGTAATAGAGCCTTCGCCTTTATGGATGCAAACACGGCTAATGAAAGCTGGTGTACGACCAATAAGTAATATCGTTGATATCACAAACTATGTTATGTTAGAATATGGGCAACCATTACATGCTTATGATTTAAAGCAGTTGAATGGGAAAAAGATTATAGTTCGTCAAGCTGATAAAGATGAAAAAATGCTAACATTAGATGGGAATGAAAGAATACTAAATAATGATGATATAGTAATAGCTGATGGATTAGAACCAATAGGGCTAGCTGGAGTAATGGGTGGATTAGATTCTGAAATTACAAATGAAACAAAAACTGTTTTATTTGAAGGAGCTAACTTTGATAGTAGAAATATTAGATTAACATCAAAAAAACTAGGCCTTAGGACTGAAGCATCTACTAGATTTGAAAAGGGATTGGATCCCAATCTGTGTAGTACTGCTGTTGAACGAGTATGTCAATTAGTAGAACTAATTGGTGCTGGAACTGTAGTCAGTGGAAATATAGATGTTTATAACGAAGTTAAAAAAGATTTAGAGTTAACAATGAGACCAGAAAGATGCAATATGCTTTTAGGTGAAAATATTTCTGTGGAAAAAATGTTAGAATATTTAAATGGTTTAAGTTTAAAATCTACATACGACGGAAAACTTTTCCATGTTTCAGTACCAACATATAGACTTGATATTAATATTGAAGCTGATTTAATAGAAGAAGTAGGTAGACTATATGGATTCCATAATATCGAGCCAAAAGCTTTATTAGGAGGTTTGTCTAGAGGAGATAAACCTTATAAAATCAAATTAGAAGATAAAGTAAAAAACATACTCCAAGGTTTAGGTCTTAATGAAGTTATGACATATTCCTTTATAAGTCCTAAAGCTTATGATAAAATTAACTTAACTAAGGATGATGATCAAAGAAAATATATTAAACTAATAAATCCTTTAGGTGAAGATTATAGTACTATGAGGACAACTTTATTAGCTAATATGCTTGATTTATTAAGTAGAAATTATAATAGAGGAATTGATTCTGTATATGCATATGAAATAGGTAATACCTTTATTCCTAAAAATTTACCTGTTACAGAGTTGCCAGATGAGAAAAAAGTTTTATCCATAGGAGCATATGGTGGTGTAGATTTCTATGAAATTAAGGAAATAGTTGAAATTGCATTATCTAAATTAGGAATTAAAAACTTAAGCTATGAAAGAGAAGAAAATAATCCAACCTGTCATCCTGGAAGGACTGCTAAAGTATATTTTAATAGTCAATTATTAGGTATAATAGGGGAAATCCATCCTGATGTTTTAGTAAAATATGAAATAAAAGCAAAAGTATATACTGCTCAATTGGATTTTGAAAAAATTGTTGAATTAACTAATCTAGGGATTATATATAAACCTCTACCAAAATACCCTACTATTATTAGAGATATTGCTTTAACTGTAAAAGAAGATATTTTAGTTGGAGATATAGAAAAAGCAATATTAAAACATGGTGGAGGGTTAATTGAAAAACTTGAATTATTTGATATTTATAGAGGCAATCAAATAGAAAAAGGACTAAAAAGTGTTGCTTACTCTATAGTATATAGATCTTATGAAAGAACTTTGACAGATGACGAAGTTAATAAAATTCAAGATTTGATTATTAAAGATTTAGAAATAAGTTTTGATGCTAAGTTAAGAAGTTAAAGGTTTATTAGGGTAGAGTTGTCTACCCTTTTTATAAAATTTGTTTAAGGGGGATAGTTATGCCAGAGAAAAATAAAATCAACGTAATAATTGATGGCCGTAACTTTACTGTAGTTGGAGCTGAAGATGAAGACTATATTAAAAATCTAGCCTCTTATGTAGATAAAAAAATTAAAAACTTAGCTTCTAAAAATGATAGACTGAGCCAAACTATGGCGGCTACATTAGCAGCACTGAATATAGCTGATGAATTAGCTAAAGCAATTGATGAATTAAATGTACTGGAGAATAAAGCTAAAGTGCCAATGGAAAAGTTTGAAGGTCTTAATAAGGAGTTAAAAGAATTAAAAGCTAAAATTAAAGATTTTGAAAAATTAAGTTTAGAATATAAAGATGACGTTATTAAATCAAAACTTGAAGTTGAAGAACAATACAATTTTGTTGCAGAACTAAAAGAACAGATAGAAAAAATGAATTTAGAAATCGCAGATTTAAGAGAACAAAACAAAATTCTTCAAGATAAAAATTTTAAGAACAATCTTGAATTAGTTGAGACCAAAAAAGAACTATCTGAAGTTCTTGAACTTTTCAATGATAAGTA
>JAQVYQ010000028.1 GCA_028708575.1 Tissierellia bacterium | reverse complement strand
GTTATAATAGATACACTTAAAGCTATAAGAACTATTAGAGATTTAATAAAGGGATTTGAATTTACCAGTCTGTTATTATAGGCGTATTTATCTATTAGAAGCAACTGTATTTCTCCCTTTAAGTAAACCAAGTACATATCCTATACTTCCTGCCCCAATTGCAACTTGTACAGAGAATAATAGGCTCTCAATTTCTCCACTTGGTGGCTCCCATAGAGGTTCTACCCAAGGCTCATAATTAGGATTAATTTCTAGTGCTAGATCTCCTGCTTGTCCATCTGCTCCACCGTATTCTGCATCCGATTTAAAAATCAATGGAACTAATACTATTGCAATAACTAATATTAATAATATTAAATTTATTTTAGATGTTTCCAAGTTTTAACACCCCCTTTTCCTTATATTCAACCATTAAATTATAAACTATAACAGTTAATAACCCTTCAGCTATTGCTAATGGAATTTGTGTTAATGCAAATACTAATAAGAACTTTGTTAACGAAGCTGTAACTCCACCAACAGGATCCGGAAAAGCCAATGCTAATTCAAGCGATGTAATACAATAAGTAGCTAAATTACCAAGAGCAGAAGCCAAAAATACAGCTGCTTTTTTGTTGACTTTATTTTTTAATCCTCTAAATATTCCATAGGACACAAAAGGTCCTATGATTCCCATTGAAAACACATTAGCACCTAATGTAGTTATTCCACCATGGGCTAAGAATAAAGCTTGAAATAGCAATACTATAGTCCCAATTACAGTCATGATTGTAGGTCCGAAAAATATAGCCCCAAGTCCTACGCCTGTTGGATGTGAACAGCTACCTGTAACCGAGGGGATTTTTAATGCAGAAAGTACAAATGCAAATCCTCCTACTAGTCCTAATAATAGTTTGGCATCAGGATTATTCTTAGTTACTTGACCTAATTTTTTAATACCTACAAGAAAAAATGGTAAAGATAAAACAGCCCAAAATATAGCCCATCCAGCTGGAAGAAATCCCTCCATAACGTGCATTCCATAGCTTATATTAGGAACTAATACCAATAAAGCTAGAATAATGAAAAACAAACTGCTTTTCTTTTTCATTTTAATTCTCCCCTTTGCTTAATTCTTTAAATATATATAATAATTTCATATTGTTTTCTCTACTCTTTATTGCAACTCTTATATGGTCTCCTTCTAATTCCTTAAAACTTGAACATTTTCTAATTAGAATGCCTCTACTTAAAAAGAAGTTAAATACATATTTTTCATTACAATTAAGCAGTTTGATTAAAATGAAATTAGTTTTAGTAGGATATACCTTTATCCTTTTTATTTTAGGAAGTTCTGTTAATAGAAAATTTCTTTCCCCTTCTATATATAATTTGCTATCTTCGATATATTTTTTATCATTAAATATGTGTTGCCCTGCAGCATCAGCTAGGGCATTAACACTCCAAGGTAATTGTGATTTTTGTAATTCTATTACCTTCTTTTTAGAGGCACATCCATAACCAAGCCTTATACCAGGAAGAGCAAAGAATTTTGTTGCTGCTCTAATAATTCCAACTGATTCATAATCAAATTCTTTGAAAAGCTCAACACTATTATAATCATCAGGGCAGAATTCAAAAAACGCTTCATCTAACAATAAATATGCTTTTGCCTTCTTAACCAATTTATAAATTTTTACTAGTTCATTTTTTGGTATTCGGAGTCCCGAAGGATTATTAGGATTGCCTAAAACTAGTAGTGTACCTTCTTCTAAATTATTAAATTCATCCATATTAATAGTTAAATCATCATTATAATACAATCTGTAAACTTCTTTTTTATGGGCTATTGCTCTTTTTTCATACTCTGAAAATCCAGGCAACATAACAGTTACACTGCCTGATTTCATAATAAAATCATCTATTATTTCAACAGCACCATTTCCCACTAATATATTTTCTTTACAAGCACCTAAGTATTTAGCTATAGACTCTCTTAAATGTCTATATTGAATATCAGGATATGCGACTAAAAACTTAAAGCTATTTATTAATACCTCATCTAATCCTTCTGGTGGACCAAGTGGATTAATATTGCTAGAAAAATCAATTAATTCTCCTTCAAACTTATCTTTATATGTAAGTAAATCTGCACCATGTTCCATTTTGTCACCACCTCTACTTCTTTCTTCCTAATATTAAAGAGATATAATCCTTATCTTCTGTTATTTTGTTCCTATCCTTAATAACTTCTTCATTATCTAAACTTGATCTTTTTATATATGTATAATCTATATTGTCTTTTTCAAGTTTTTCTAATAAATATTCTTTATTCTTAAATGTCTTTAATATAGCAATTGAATCGAAATTACATTTCACATCGCTGTATTCATCACAAAGTACAAATACATCGCCTTTTACTGTCAAAGGTAATTTACTAGCTGCTGCTGCAGCTACGAAAGAAGGAATTCCTGGAACTATTTCAATCTCTATATCTTTACCATCTAGTTCATCCATAATATAAATAAATGTGCTATAAATCATTGAATCTCCAATTGTTAAAAATGAGCCAGTTTCTCCTTCTTCTATTTCATTATTAATAATTTCTGCTGCTTTCTTATAATCCTCCTTTGTCACCTTTCCCATAGGAAAATCTATTAGGACAACTCTTTTATTTCCGATAAATTCTGCAGCTGTATCCAAAGCCATATTTACACCCTTGTTATTTGGAGTAAATATTACTTGTGATTCTCTTATTGCATTAACTGCCCTTATGGTTAATAAATCACTAGCCCCTGGTCCTGTTCCAATTCCGTATAATCTTTTCATAAATACTCCTTTCATATTGAAATCATGATTAGATAATATATTATTAGAAATAAAATCTCGGTTCTGTACATAATATCAATAGTATTATTAATATGATTTTTGTTTACTTTATATATTTCATCTCCTATATATGGTTTATCCACATATTTCCCAGAATAGTAGTGGCCACCACCTAGTTTTATACCTAGAAGACCTGCTACTGCACTTTCTGGATAGCCACTATTTGGACTTTTATGATTTTTTCTGTCCCTTTTCATAATCTTAATCCCATTTCTTACATCAAATCTTCCAATAGCACTTATATTCATCAATACCCCAGTAATTCTTGCAGGTATTAGGTTAAATAAATCATCCGTCTTTGCTGGAAAATGCCCTATATTTATGTATTTTTCATTTTTGTAACCTAGCATTGAATCCATAGTATTAATAAATTTATATGCTATACCACCTGGGGCTCCAAATAACATAATATAGAAAAGTGGTCCAATTACTCCATCCGAAGTGTTCTCTGATACAGTCTCAACTGTAGCTTTGATTATCTCCTCTTCATTAAGACTTGTTGTATCTCTACCAACTATATAGGACAATCTTTTTCTACCTTGTTCAATATCTTCATCCAAAGCTTTTGAAACCATAATTGCTTCATAATGAAGACATTTTGCTGATATACATGTATAAATTAAATATGTGTTTATAATTGTAAAAAGTATTCTGTTATTTTTAAAAAGATTAATCAATATAAATGGAATTGAAAATCCTAATACAATATTAATAAGAACTATAACTAATCCAGATAATTTTATAGATATATTGGTTTTACAAATCTTTCGCGTTATTTTTTCTTCAAAACAAATTAATTTGCCCATTAGTTTTACTGGATGTGGAAAATTATATGGATCTCCAACTATAAAATCTAGGACTACTGCAATTAATAAACTTATCACATCTACCCCCCCTAGAATTATTCTATATACCTTTATTCAGAATTTTATAAATCAAGTCCATACTAAGTGACCTTCTAAGCAAATCAGCTAGTTTGTCATATTCACTATCTTCATGATTATCAAGCCTAATATCTATATCTTTACTATTTAGTAATCTTTGGGAAAGGCCATCCTCTTCTTCTACCTCTATATTTACATATGGAATAACTCCAATTGAAGGAATATTTATTAACTCTTCAAGCATTTTTAATCCTGGCTCTAAAACTTCTACATTCCCACGGAACTTATTTATAATAGTTCCCTTAATTAAATTTTTGTACTCTTTATTTTGTAGCATATATGTACCATATAATGAAGCGAAAACACCACCTCTATCAATATCTCCTATTAATAAAACTGGAGATTTAGCTAGCTTTGCCATACCCATATTTGCAATATCATCTATAATATTTATTTCAGCTGAGCTACCAGCCCCTTCTATAACAATAATCTCATTTTCTGCAGCTAAGCTATAATAGGACTCTATAATTATAGGTATTAACTTCCTTTTGTATTCAGAATAATTAGCTGTAGATAGATTATTTATGGCTTCTCCATTTACTATAACTTGAGAAGTACTATATCTAGTTGGTTTCAGTAATATAGGATTCATTCTAACATCTGGATGCTGCCTTGCTGCCTCTGCTTGTATAGCTTGACCAACGCCCATTTCTAACCCATCTTTTGTTGTAAATGAATTCGATGACATATTTTGAGATTTAAATGGACTAACCCTATAACCATCCTGTGCAAATATCCTGCACAAACCAGCAGTTATAATACTTTTACCAACATTAGACATTGTACCTTGTATCATTATCGATTTCACCATTTGTCTATACCCTTTCTTTCTACAAAATCGTTCATAAGGCTAAATGTATTAGCTCCATCTTACCTCTCTTTTAACCCATATTCTTTCCAATAAAAAAAACCTATCTTTACAAAAGATAGGTTTTCAAAGCCGTATTAAAATTCACGCAAATAGCCTTTCTTATCCTTCGTAAGAAATAATAGCAAAGAAAATTCGTATCCTGACTTAAGTATCATCATACATACAACCTTCCCAGTTACCCAGTGGTCTATTTGTATGTACTCCTCCATTACAGTTGCGGGACAGTGTGGGACTTTCACCCAGCTTCCAAATTATAGTTTGTTTATTAAATTGTTAAATCCATTATATATTACAAAAACTAATAATGCAATGATTTTATGTATTTAGCTATTCTGCATTATATGTGTTATATCATTACTTCCATTATCTATTAATGATATCCCTGTATCCATTAATTAAATATTCTTTATAACCTAATTAAAAACCTTAGAATTCATGAATTCTAAGGTTTAATAATTTACTTATACTATGCATTTTGTTTTTTTAATCTTGCCTTTTGTAGTAAGAATACTCCTACTAAAACTGCAATACCAGTTAAGTCTGAATAAATACCTGGCTTAATAAGTCCTAATCCACCTGTCAAAAGTATAATTCTTTCAATTAATGTTGTATTAGTATAATAGTAGTTTGATAAAGCAGCACCAACACCTACCATACCCATTAATGCTGTTATGGTAATTTGTATTACCTCAAAAGCATTTGTATCTAATATTAGCATTGCTGGATTATATACAAACATATATGGTATTATAAATGCTGCAATTGAAAGTCTAGTTGCTTGTACCCCAGTTTTTATTGGGTCACTCTTCGCTATTGCACTTCCTGCATATGCGGCTAAAGCAACTGGTGGTGTAATGTCAGCTACTATACCAAAGTAGAAACAGAACATATGAGCTGCTAATGTTGGAATACCTAAAGAAGTAAGAGCTGGTGCTGCAACAGTTGAAGTTATAACATAGTTAGCTGTAGTTGGAATACCCATTCCTAATACTATACAAGCTAACATTGTAAATGCCATTGTAAGTATTTGACTTCCGCCTGCTAGTTGAACTAAACCATTACCAAATTTCAATCCTAAACCAGTAAGTGTAACACTACCTACTATTATTCCAGCACATGCGCATGCTGCAGATACTGATAAAGCACCTTTTGCACCTGCTTCAAAACAAGCAAAAAGGTCTTTTACTGACATTCTAGTTTCCTTTTTAAAAGCTGCTGCAACTATAGAAAGTACTATACCTGCTAAAGCAGATCTTAAAGGTGTTGAACCACTAACTAAGAAATATATTATACCTAGTAATGGTAATACCAAATACCCTTTTTCTTTAATTACAACAGATGCCTTTGGAAGTTCTTCTCTTGGAAGACCTTTTAATCCAAGTTTTTTAGCTTCTAGGTCAACTGAAATCCAGATACCTGTGAAATATAACATAGCAGGTATTACTCCAGCTAATACGATTTTACCATATGGAACGCCGACAAATTCAGCCATTAAGAATGCTGCAGCTCCCATAATAGGCGGCATTATTTGTCCTCCAGTTGATGCTGAAGCTTCTACTGCTGCAGCAAACTCTGGTTTATATCCTAATTTCTTCATCATAGGAATAGTGAATGCACCTGTACCAACTGTGTTAGCTACTGAACTACCAGATACAGTTCCTGTTAATGCACTTGATATTACAGCTACCTTAGCAGGACCACCTCTAGCCCAGCCAGCTACTGCAGTAGCAACATCTATAAAGAACTGACCAATGCCAGTCTTTTCCAAGAAACTACCAAATAAAATAAATAAGAATACAAAGGTAGAGGCAACTCCAAGTGGTATACCTATTATACCTTCTGTAGTGAACCATAAATGACTCATAGTTCTAGTAAATGAATATCCTCTATGATTAAAAAATCCTGGTAAATATGGTCCAGCAAAGCAATAAACTAAAAATATAGATGCAATAATAACAATTGGAGAACCTACAACTCTTCTTGCTGCTTCTAAAACAAGTAATACACCTATTGCACCAAAGATTACGTCAAGTCTAGTTTGTTGTCCCGCTCTAAAAATTAATGCTTCATAATTTATAACAGCATATAATGTCGCTGATGCACCTAATCCTGCTAGTACTATATCACTTATCCCAAATCTCTTTCTGTCAGATTTGTTACTACCTGGATACATTAAGTATGCTAATACCAAAACAAATGTTAGATGAATATGTCTTTGTAATTGTGCAGGTAGCATTCCAAATAATGAAGTGTATAATTGGAATAATGTAAATGCAATTGCAATCAAAGTTACTATTTTTTCTTGAGTCCCAGTTAGTCTTCGATATCCAGACTCTTTATCTATTTCAGCAAGAAAATCATCAAGTTCTTCCTGACTCATTCCTTCTTCTTCTACTTCTATTCCATCTTGATTTTGTTTCTTTAAGTCTTTATCCGTCATATTAAGCCCCCCTTAAAATTGAGTAAATAGAAACCTTTTTGATTGCAAACACTGCTGGGCTTTGAGGCTCCAGTATATCCGTAAGCATAAGTTCTTTATCGCCAAAGTGTAATGTATGATTGGCTATAGTTCCAACATAGTATGTAAGTTCTTCAAATTCATCATTAAAATCCAATATAACTAGTCCATGTTCACCATGAGAAAGTTTTGAATTTGGAAGATCACTACCATCTGACATGCCTGCACCATAAGAATAAAATTCAGCTTTATATAATACTAAATTATCATCTACTATTCTATAAAACTCAAGAACAGGTGTCCTATTTACTGAATGTATAAATGATATATGAAATGTTCTATAGTCTTCTATATTTCCTATATAAACAATTTCATCATTATTCCCATTACTAATAGTAAATTTACTTTGAAATGGTAAAAATATAATAACAAAAAATAAAACAAGTATTGCGATTAGTTTTTTCATATAAACAGGCTCCTATACAATGTTGGATTGGGCTGGTAAACCAGCCCAATTTCAATTATATTATAGAATTCCTTTTTCTTTAAAGTATTTTTCAGCACCTGCATGGAAAGGTATAGATACACCTTCAACAGCAGCTTCTGCACTTATTTCTTTACCTTTAGCATGTGAATTTGCTAATTCAGGTTGGTTTTCAAATAATGTTTTAGTTAATTCATAAACCATATCTTCTGGTTGTTCTTCACTTGTTGCTAATGTTGCTAAAATTGCAACTGTATTAACATCTTTCTCTACTTTGTTATAAGTACCAGCTGGGATATTAAATTCAATATAGAATGGATAATCTGCCATTACAGATGCTGCAATGTCAGCAGGAACTTCTATTATTGAAATATCATTTTGTGCAGATATGTCTTGTATTGATGCATTTGGAACACCTGAAGTAACAAAGAATGCATCTATTTGATTATCTTTATATGCGTCTGCAGATTCTGAGAATGATAGATAACTTACAGTAAGATCATCATATGTGATTCCTGCTGCTCCTAATATTTGTCTAGCATTAGCTTCAGTACCACTACCTGGAGCGCCTACAGATACTTTTTTACCTTTTAATTGAGATATTTCAGTTATATCTTGTCTACCTACAATTTGTATAACTTCTGGATACAATGTTCCAATCGCTCTTAAACTATCAATGCCGTCTCCATCAAAGGATTCGATTCCATTATATGCATAGTCTAAAACGTCATTTTGTAATAAAGCAATTTCAGCTTCATTATTTCCAATAAGTCTACAGTTTTCAATGGAAGCACCTGTTGATTGAGCTGTAACATTCATGCCATCAATATGTGAATTCCATAATTGTGCAATTGTTCCACCTAATGAATAATAAGTTCCAGTTGTACCACCTGTAGCTAAGATTATGTTAGCTGGTGTACTTGATTTAGCTGGAGTTTCAGCTGGTTCACTAGTTCCACCTGTTGGTTGCTCAGCTGGAGCTTGAGCTGGTTCTTTAGATGAACATGCTGTAAATAGTGTTAGAGACACAAGTAATAATGCTAATAAAATTGATATTCTCTTCTTCATTATATAACCCCCTATTTTTTATAAACTAAAACGAAATAGCTAAAAGTTCACCTCCTTTATTAAATAATAATTTCATCTATATCATGCATTCTCAATTTGCATGTATATAATGAATGTTTTTTACTTTATTTATTTTATACAATGAAAACATATTCTAAAAACGTTTTCATCATATTCAACCTATGTATTTAATAAATCTCTTATGCAATTTATAAATCTCTTATGTGTTCTAATAAATCTCTTAGTTCATTTTTCAGTTAATTCCACTCAACCTTATTATAATCATAATTATACACTTTGTACAGATAAAATTCAAGTTTTCTCTAAACTAGTGCATTTTTAAAGGAAATTTAGCAACTATAACAGCTTAGTTTTTGAGTTTTATAACTAGTTATTCTAATTTTCTGTTTGTTTTAAGAATTCACTTTTTAAAACACAATTCATATTATATATTAATCAACTTTAGAAAGGAAGAGCTAAATGAATAATTATAAAAACTATGGTAATCATGATATTGTTTTAAAAGATTATGGACCAAATCCATTTGTAATTGATATTAACAAAGCAACTTTAAAAAATAGCAACTTCAGATTAGCTTTATGGACAGGGACACATCTTCAATTGACTTTAATGAGTATTAACACTAGAGATGATATCGGAATGGAAATGCATAGTGATGTGGATCAATTTCTAAGAATAGAGTCTGGACAAGGGCTAGTGTTAATGGGTGATAGTCCAAATAGTATGGACTTTTCAAAAAAAGTTTATGACGATTATATAATAATGATTCCAGCAGGTAAATGGCATAATATTATAAATACAGGTTGTACTCCTTTAAAAGTATATTCTCTTTATGCCCCGCCAAATCACCCATGGGGTACAATCCATGAAACTAAAGAGGATGCAGAAGAAGATCACTAAGGCACCAGTAATTATAAATCCATAGAATTTATCATACTTGATATAATAAAAGGTCTTATAAAACGTATTTAAACACTGGCTAGATATCTGAGGTATCCTCAATAAATACAAACAAGTATACTTTAATAGGGTACTATAAAATCTTTAAGTGTCTGGAAGCTCTGAAAAACCTCCTTGCATTTGATAATAGCAAGGAGGTTTATAAAGTCAAAAAAGCCCCATATTTCTTTAAGTATTTCTGCCTTTCTTTGTAATCTGCAAAAACGCTACCGACTAATCTCCAAAAAGATCTATCATGATTCATATGCTTTAAATGACATAACTCATGAACTACTACATAATCAAAAGACTCCATAGGCGCCATTATTAGGCGATAGTTAAAAGTAATAACCATCTGGGATGTGCAGCTGCCCCATTTAGACTTAGACTCATCAACTTCTATTCTTTTAGGCTTTACTCCTAATTGCTTTTCGTATAACTTAATTCTTTCAGCCGCAAGGTCTTTACATTTTTTAATGTAAAACTTCTTTAGATTAGTTTTCATTTCCTCTTCACTAAGACCTTCAATTGAGATTAGCTCATTTATACTATACTCTTTACCTAGATATAAAAATTTACCGTCCATATCATAAGTCTTTTCACCAAATCCTGCTCGAATCTGAGAAATCTCATCTATTTTAGATTTCAACCTTTTTTCATTTTTCTTCACAAGATCAATTATTGTTTGATCACTAGTATTATTAGGAACTTTTATAGTCACAAATCCTGTTGTATCAATATTAATATAAACATGCTTTCTCTTACCATATTGTATTTCACAATCAATCTCAAAATCTTCAAGTTCAATTCTCATAGTATCATCCTAAAATATTTATTTAATTTTTATGATATCAAAAAGCTATATTCATGTCTATAACTACTTAACTAATATATTAGATAATAAGGATTAATCATTACACCAATGTATTTCCAGCAATATTTCCGTAACCATTTCATATTGCTGATATTTTATTTACCCCCTACCCAGTCTGAAACAAATGACTTTAGTATTAGAATATTGAAATCCAGAATATAAAATCCCCTGATTCAAATACGAATCAGAGGATTGATTTATTAGTCTGCATACTGTCATATACTCTAAGGGCTATTGCCACAGCCATTTCTTTTGTACTGTTTATTTAGGAGTACCAAACTTATATATAAAATTCTTTAGTCGTTCCCAAATATATCTCCAATTCCTATTCCACCTAATAGGCTTCCTTCACCCTTGCCACCTGATTTTCCCCTTGCACCTGTAGCTAAAATTTTTCTAGCCATTCTACTAAATGGAAGTGATTGCATCCATACAGACCCTGGCCCCTTTAATGTTGCAAGAAATAGTCCTTCTCCTCCAAATATAGCAGATTTTATATTCCCAACCATTTCTACATCATAATTTATTGTATTAGTCATAGCTACTAAACATCCTGTATCAAGTTTAAATACTTCACCTGGTTTTAAGTCTTTCTGAATTATGGTTCCACCTGCATGTAGAAAGGTCAAACCGTCACCAATAAGTCTCTGCATAATAAAGCCTTCACCGCCGAATAGTCCTGCACCAATATTTTTTTGGAAAGCAATTTCTATTGCTATGCCCTTAGCTGCACATAAAAAAGAATCTCTCTGACAAATAATTTCCCCTCCAAAGTCTCCTATATCTAATGTAATTATCTTCCCAGGATATGTTCCTGCAAATGCTACTGCTCTTCTTTCATATCCTCTGTTAGTAAACTCTGTCATAAACAAGCTCTCACCAGTTACAACTCTCTTTCCAGCACCTAACATCTTGCCCATAAGTCCTTTTCCTTCGTCTCTACCTGAGCCATCACCAAATATGGCATCCATAGTAATTGTATCATCCATATACATCATGGCACCAGCTTCAGCAATAATACTCTCTGTCGAATCCAACATGATTTCAACGAATTGTAGATCATCTCCATGGATTGTAAAATCAACATCAACAGCCTTTCTCATAATATCCTCCTCCTGGCAAAATAATAATAATTTAGAATAGCACAATATTTTATTCTTCTCTACTTTAGTATATATGAAAGTTTACTTATTTTATTAAGAATAATTGCTTAAAACTTACTTAAAATTGCTATTATTTATTGAATAAGACTTTTTAAACTCCTTTGAAGAATATCCAGTTTATCTTAAATGTATTTGATTGTTTCATCTGCTAAAACATAGTCATATTAATTAATCTAAGTAATTAAAAAAACCGTCTCACTCCAGAAAATAATTTCTATTTGGGACAGCCTTTGATTTCATAGTTATATATTGTTTGAAAATTATTATTAAGTTTTATTCTATTGATCAAATTCTTCACGGGCTCTATCTTGACTTTTATCGCCTTTAATCCTAATTGTAATGTAGAACTTTATAAGCAAAAAAGGTCTAAGTATAATATTAAATCATACTAGAAATGTATTTTGATATAAATAATATAAAAAGCAGATAGCCCAAAAATTATACTTCTTCATATGAATGCTCTATATCAAAGGAAAACTTATGTATTATTTTTACTATTAGTATATTATTTTTATTCAAAAGGTCTATTGTATAAGGTGTTACTTTTCTTCCTTTTTCACCATAGATTTCAATCTTAGGTCTTGTGTTATATCCATGGTTTATTTCATATACAACTCCTTCTCTACCATCGCTTAAAAGGACAAGGGTATCTTTTGAATAAATATTGATAGAATTAGAAAATGTTCTAATTAAATCAACACTAAACTTACCGCCACCACATGCTAATATATACTCCATAGATTCATGGACAGATAATGCCCTTCTATAAGGTCTATCTGATGTCAATGCATCAAAAACGTCACATATAGCTGCTACTTTACTAAATATATGAATTTCATCTTTTTTTAAGCCTCTAGGATATCCTAGACCGTCTTCTCTCTCGTGATGGCATAGTGCAATATTTCTTGAAACCGCATGTAAATCAGTATAATTACTTAGAAATTCATAGCCTTTTTCAGTATGAAGTTTCATCAATTCAAATTCCTCATCAGTTAGCGCTTCAGGTTTGTTAATAATTTCTATAGGTATAAATGTCTTCCCAATATCATGAAATATACATCCTATGGCAAGTTTCTTAATCTGATACATGTTGAATCCACTATCACAACCAATAACTATGGATAATAGCATCATATTTATGCTATGAGTCAGTGTATAATCATCATAAACGGATATATTCTCAAGATTAAGTAATACATCCTTATTAAGTATGGTTTCATATACAATTTCCTCTATAATCTCATTAAAGTTCATTACATTTTTATTAACGCCTTTAATATCTATTTTCTTTTCATCATCAAATCCTCTTATTATACCTTGCATCTCTTCCTTTAATTCGTATATCCTTAACCTCATTTCAGGTTTAATAATCTCTTCTATGTTTTTTTCAGTATACTTATCCTTTATATATAAGCTATAATAACCATGCCTTTTTAACTTACTAATGATTAGCTCATTAAGTATAGTTCCTTTGCTCAACAACATTCCACCAAAATTGTTGTATAAGGTTTGTCCTAAAATATCGCCTTCTCTTGCATACTCAATTGGTATTCTTCTCATAAATGGCACCTCATTAACATTTGTAAATTTTAGCAAAAAATATAATCAATCCCTTTAAATATACATTATAACATAAAATTCTACATTATAACTAAATTTACTCCAATTTCTTATAATTGTGTTTCGTTGATTTACGAAGTACTTCCATCTCAACATATGGGAGGAGCTATTCTTATATTAATTTATTAATATTTGTGCCTATATACATATTTATCCAAATATCGAGTGATTTAAACATTTTGTGAATTAAATATGTATAAAATTTAAGGCTTATTAAAAAATACTAGAAAAAACATAGAGTAAGCTTTAGGTACTGTTCTTCAGCTTACTTTAATTTTGCAACAGCTATGTTTATATACAAATAAACTATACTCATAACTACATTGAGTATAGTTTATTATTCTTTTTATTTACATATCTTATGTATGGTGGAGGCGGTGAGCGTCGAACTCACGTCCGAAAACCCTTCCACAAGAATTTCTCCGAGCGCAGTCAGTATTTTGACATTCCCTCTACTCATCTCCTACTGACCAGATATGAGTTTTAGTAGCTTCATAATTTCCGTTCTAAGCTCAAAGCTTTGCTTAGCTCGGTTCCCCACTAGATTGACGCCAAATCCTAAGTCGCGGGATTCCTAGGTTTGACGAATAGCAGACTAGGCTGCTAAAGCGTAATTATTATTGTTTTCGTTTATTGTTTTTGCCACTTTTATCGTTGTTTGGCGACAACGGCTCGCTATTCCTGATTCCAAATCCCCGTCGAAACCAAATTCGCCCCCAAATTAGATTAAATCTAGTTTGCTTGACTATTATACAATAGTTAAAGGTAAATGTCAATTACTACTATAATGCTTATATATTGCTTGTTTTAGCAACTATATAAGTTGCTTTTCTGTAAAAAACTACCTCTTGACAATATATAATTGGTATTGTAAACTGACTATATTATTTTGGTTTACAATGGAGGCTAAGCAATGAAAATAACGACAAGAGAAATGGCATTAACAGCCATATTCACAGCACTAACAGCAATTGGAGCTTTTATTAGTATACCAATTGGTCCTGTCCCAATCACTTTGCAAACCCTATTTGTGTTACTAAGTGGAATCTTACTTGGTTCAAAATTAGGAGCTCTAAGTCAGATAGTGTATATAGCATTGGCATTAGTAGGCATTCCAATATTTTCAGGCTTTAGTGGTGGACCACAAATCTTACTAAAACCTAGCTTTGGGTTTGCAATCGGATTTGTATTTGCTACATATATAATTGGAAAAATAACCAATGAAGTCACAAGTCCCAAGAAAATTTATTTTGCTACATTAATTGGTAGCCTAGTGATTTATTTATTTGGACTTCCTTATATGCATTACATTTTAAACAATGTAATGGGGATGGAGCTTTCCTTTAGTGAAGTATTTAAGATGGGATGTCTTCTATTTATTCCTGGGGATTTATTAAAACTTATTCTCGCTAATTTAGTTGGAAAGAAGGCTCTAAAGGTATTCAGAAATTAAGCAAATGGATATACTAAGTATATCCATTTATTCCTCTTATTGATATCTCTCCAGATATAATTGGTTCAATTCTTCCATCAGCGAATTCTACAACTAATTCTCCAGCATCGTTTAAATCAATTACTTTACACAATCTTTTTGTTGATCCATTTATCATTTGTACTTCTTTACCAATAACTGCAGAATTCTTTCTACATACTTCAATTGCTTGTGTAATCTCTCCCTCTTCCATAAATGGTGTATAAAAGCTCTCGAATTTATTCAATATTGAAGCTAATAGTTTCTTTCTATTTACTTTATCTCTTGACTCTATTTTTAATGAAGTTGCTTTGTCTTGTAAATCTTTAGGTATTTCATTTCTATCTAGGTTTACATTTATTCCTATTCCCATGACAACATAGTTTATCATATTCAATTCACTACTCATTTCAGTTAGTATTCCACATACTTTTTTCCCATTTATTAATATATCATTCGGCCATTTTATTTTAGACTTAATCCCAATCTCTTCCAATGCAAGATGTACTGCTGCTGCACCTACTAATGTTAATTTGGATACTTTCATTGGATGTACTTGGGGTTTTAATATTATAGAAAAGTAAATACCTTTTCCCCTTGGGGAATCCCAAGTTCTTCCTAGTCTTCCTCTTCCCTCAATCTGCTCTTCCGCAACTATGACAACTCCTTCGCCTTGCTTATGCGCAATTTCTTTTGCCATTTTATTTGTAGAGTTAATAGTATCGAAATAATGAATCTTTCTTCCTATAAATCTTGTATTCAAATAATCCTTAATTTCCTCATAGGAAAGCACATCTGGAGACGATAATAATCTATAACCTTTTCTTGATATGGATTCTATTTCATACCCTTCTTCTTTTAATGAATTAATAGTTTTCCATATAGCCGCACGGGTTACGCCAAATTCTTCTGAGATTTTTTCTCCTGATAAAAAGTCTTCACTTTCTTTTAGCAATCGTAAAATTTTATTTTTCACATTTGTCACAACCTGTTTTATAGTATATATTAAATGCATTAATATCAATATTAGCTAAATAGAGAGGCTATCCAATCTATTAACTTATTTAAAAATATTTTTAAATTCTCTAAAAATCCTTGCCCTTCTTCAGAGGATAGAAATTCTGATGCTTTTTCTGCTATATCTTGGACTTGATTTGCTACTTGATTCCAATCTATGTCTAGATCTTTCATCTTATCAAATAGTGATACTAATTTTTCTATCTGCTCATCTGTTAAGTTCGTATTAATACTATTGGCAATATTTACAACAATGTCTCGTACTCCTTGTGTTGTATTTGGTCTCTTATTAGCAATTTCTTGTTTGATTCTATTAATAATGTCTGTAGCTTCTTCATCACCAATAATTTCTCCTAATTCAGCAATTGTAATCATTTCGTAATTTGCAATTTTTTTGACATCGTCATCAATAGTTACACCAGTTGAGATTTCGTATGCTTTTATTATTCCAGTTAAAGCTGCTGTGCCTGTTGCACTTACAGGTGAAGTGATTTTAATATCCGCATCTTCTACTCCTGCAGTGATTAAAGCACTTATATAGTTTTCTTCTGTAATATAATTGATATTATCACTAGTCTTAACATTCAGGCCACTACCTTTTTCTGTGTAGGTAATCATAATCGAAGAAATTGCCTTGCTACCTATTTTACTACTTGGAACTATGCCACCTAAATATTCATGTTCTTCTGCATTAGTAGTGACTATAATCTTTGCATCTTTAGGTGAATCAAATTCCTCTAATATTGCTTCTTTTTGACTTTCTATTAGATCAGCACCTAACGCTATTATAACATCACCAACAGCTGAATCTGCATATACAACAGTTGAGCTTATAATTATTGCTGCTACTATTAATATACTAATGAATCTATTCTTCATGAAATTTCCTTTCCAAAACTGTTCTTAATTAAGTTAATCCTCCGGTATTACCTGCTTAACTTTGTTTATTATATTAAATATCGTATCTGCTGTAAAAATAGCTAAAGCAATCATACCTGAAATCTTTACTGTGTCTGCTAAATAAGATGAAGCTATAGCACTTTCTCCTGATATAAAGCTATATACAGCCATATATATTCTATATCCAGGCACTAATGGATACAGACCAGGAATAAAAAACATAGTTACTGGGGTCTTTACTCTCCTTGAAAATATATGGGATGTAACTGCAACTACTGTTCCTGCGATGTAAGTAGCAACAAAAATCCCAAAGATATTATCAAATATTAAATAAACTCCCCATCCTAAGGCACCAACTACCCCAGCTCTAAATATAAACTCTATTGGAATCTCTAAGTATATAGATGACGCCATTATAGCAAAAAATGCACTTATTATCTGTATGATCATAGTCTAGCACCTCCTGCAAGTACCAAACCTATAGCTACACCTAAAGCTATAGAAATAGCTATAACTATTGCTTCACTTGCTTTCGCAACACCAGACATATAATCTCCACGTAGTGTATCACGGAACGCGTTTGTTATTGCGGTCCCAGGAACTAGTGGAAATATTGATGCAGTAATCGTAATATCACTATTCAAATTCAATAGTAAATTTCCCTTAATAATAGTTACAAATGCTGCAACAATACATGAATACACTATATTGTGAGTAAAAAAGCTGAATCTTACTCGTTTCTCAATATTAGAAGTGACTATCATTATCACTCCATTGAGAAATGCAAGGAAGAATTCAGCAATGCCGCCCCCTAAAAGCAATGTGAAAAATGCAGCAATCAAAGATACGGATAAATCCTTCATCCATAATGGATATTGTGTTTCATAAACCCCATTCAATAAATCAAAGGCTTCTTCAACTGTATATTTACCATCAGTAAGTTTTCTACAAATCATATTTACCCAAGCAATTTTTCTTAAATTAGTATCCCTATTATTAATTCTTTTCAATTTAGTAATAGCGTTTATTGAAGGATCATCTAATGATAAAAAAACACCTGTAGTAAAAGCTATAGCTTCAGTAACCTTTAACCCTGATATATCCAGTATTCTATTCATTACATCTTCCACACGATACGTTTCTGCATTGCTTTCTAATAATAATTCTCCTGCCAAAAGTGCAGTATCTACAAGTTTATTATAGTCCATTTTAAGCCCTGAATTTTTCTGAAGAATGTTGTCTAATTCTTCTTTCTGCATCTTTCTTAGCAATAGTATCTCTTTTGTCGTAAAGCTTTTTACCTTTTGCTACTGCTAATTCTATTTTTACTTTTCCGTTAATAATATACACTGTTAGGGGTACAAGTGTATATCCTTGTAATTGGATGTCAGCTTTTAATTTCCTGATTTGTTTTTTGTGAAGTAATAGTTTTCTTTTTCTTAAAGAATCTACATTATAAATATTTCCCTGTTCATATGGGCTAATATGCATTCCATTAATAAATACTTCACCATCTTCAATAGTCGCGTAGCTTTCCTTAACATTGACCTTTCCCTGCCTAATTGACTTGACTTCAGTTCCTTTCAAGGCAATTCCAGCTTCTATAGTGTCTTCTATAAAGAATTCATGCCTTGCTTTTTTATTGTTTGCAATTATTTTCTTTTCTGATTTATCCATTTTGACCATTCCTTTAACCTAATATATTTAAATGTATCAAAATTAAGCTAGATAGTCAATAATCTATACCTCAGAGGATAAGTTGTTATCATCAATAAGGCGAAAATCTATATTTCTCTTAGATACATCTGCACCAATTACTTCTATTTTCACTGTATCACCTAATCTATAGATTTTTTTGGTCCTTTCCCCAATAATATAGAAATTTTCTTCATCAAATCTATAAAAATCATCATCCATAATATTGAAATGCACTAATCCTTCTATTGTGTTTTCCAGCTGCACAAATAGCCCAAAGTTAGTAACGGATGATACTATACCAACATATTGCTCGCCAATTCTTTCTGACATATACTGAGCCATTTTTAGATCATCAACTTCTCTTTCGGCTTCTTCTGCTTTTCTTTCAGTCATAGAGGTATGCTCTGCTATTTCAGGTAGTATTTTTTCAAGTCTATCTTGTTTTTGAGCATTTAACTTACCCTTTTGGTAAGCCTTAATTATCCTATGAATTACTAAGTCAGGATATCTTCTTATTGGAGAAGTAAAATGGCAATAATACTTTGATGCAAGACCAAAGTGTATATCAGGAACTTCACTATACACCGCTTTTTTCAAAGATCTTAATAGCAAGGTTGAAATAACCGTTTCTTCTTTTTTGCCTTTTATCTCCTTAGTCAGAAGTTGAAAATCTTTGGGATGTATTTCTTGACCTTTTAAGGTATATCCAAAATTGTGTATAAATTTATTAAAGATCTCAATCTTTTCGGGATTTGGTTCTTCATGTACTCTATATAAAAATGGTACTTCTGCCCAATAAAAGTTTTCTGCAACTGTTTCATTACATACTAACATGAATTCCTCAATCATTCTATTTGCTATTCTTCTATCAGCTTTTCTAACATCAATTGGTCTACCATTATCATCTAATTCAATAAAGGTTTCAGGAAAATCAAAATCTATACTTCCTCTTCTCTCTCTCTTATCACGCAATATATACATTAATTCTTCCATTAGTTTAAGCTGTGGCAATATTTCTTTTAACTTTTCCTTTACTCTTTCATCATCATCCTCTATAAAATCTGAGACATCATCATACACACATCTTTTTTTGCTATTAATCACACTTTCTAATATTTGTTGATCAATTACAGTTCCATTTTTATCTATCTCCATAATTACGCTTAAAGTTAATCTATCTACATTAGGATTAAGAGAACAAATACCATTAGATAATTCTCTTGGTAGCATTGGTAATACTCTATCTATTAAATATACAGAGTTTCCTCTTAAATATGCTTCTTTATCCAAAGGGGAATTTTCTTTTACATAATGTGATACATCAGCTATATGAACTCCTAATTTATAATTTCCATTATTAAGCTTTTCTATTGAAATAGCGTCATCATAGTCCTTTGCATCTGCACCATCTATGGTAAAAGTAATAGTCTCTCTTAAATCTTCTCTTCCTTCTAGATCATCATCTGTTAATATATCCGGCATATTTAAAGCTGCTTGTTGAACTTTTTCAGGAAATTCTTCTAAGAGTTTGTACTGTTTTATTATTGATAGTATATCTATTCCTTTATCTGTTAAATATCCTAAAATGTCTACAACTTTGCCTTCTGGATTTCTTCTAAACTCAGGCCATTTTGTAATTTCTACTATGACTTTTTGTTTATCCTTAGCTCCATTAGTTTGGGATTTAGGTATAAATATATCATTAGCTATCCTATGATCATCTGGTATTAAAAATCCAAAGTTCCCATTATCCTCAAACGTTCCTATTACAGTTGTATTAGCTCGTTCAAGAATTCTAATAATTTCCCCTTCCATTCTTTTATCAGATTCTTGTCTTTTAAGTATATTGGCAATTACAGCATCGCCGTTCATAGCACTATTGATATTATCTGCAGAAATAAACACATCTTCCTTAGTTTTATCATTTGGAATTACAAACCCAAACCCTTTTTCATTTCCTTGAAGCATTCCAACTACTAAATAGTCTGAATTAATTAGGCCGTATTTATCATTATTGTTACGAATAATTAGACCTTCTCTCTCCAAACTATCCAGCACCTTATAAAATTCTTTAGCTTCACCTTTACCAATATTAAAATATACTGCCAATTCCTCTTTTAACATTGGTTTATACTTTTTTTCTTCCATTAATTCTACAATTGTTTCTCGTATACTCATAGTATCCTCCTAAGCTTATGCATCTTATCTATATTGTTTACCCCTTTTATTAGAAAAAATGTAAGATATACAAAATATCTTACATTTTCGATTATTTTTTGATTTTACTCCCATATTGAATTCTATTAAATAAATTAGCATCATAAGTATACATATTCTTGTTCTTTTCTTTATGAGTTTCAAATGCTATTTCTATTAATTCATCAATAAGCTTGCTAAATGGATAGCCCTTTCCTTCCCATAGGTAAAATCCTATTGAACCTGGTAATGTATTTATTTCATTAACATATACTTTATTGTTTTCATCAAGTAGAAAATCGATTCTTGCAGTACCTTTTCCATCTATTACTTTAAATGATTTCATGGCAAATTCTTCTATCTCAACTCTTAATTCATCACTAATATCTGCTGGAATAATCTTTTTATCTCCACTAGATTTTCCACCTTTTGAATTACTCTTAATATATTTATCTTCAAATGATAGTATTTCAGTCCATCCTAACGGTTCTTCACAGAAAGAAGTAATTATTCTTTCATCATAACCCATTACTGCACAGTTTATCTCTCTTGGGTTTTGGACTGCCTTTTCAACGATTATCTTTCTATCATAATTAACAGCAACTTCAATTGCTTCAATTAAGCCTTCTTTATCTTTTGCTTTTGTAATCCCAATACTTGAGCCTAAATTAGCTGGCTTAACAAAAGTTGGATATCCTAATTCTGCTTCTATATCAGCTAAAACCTTTTCTCTGTTATCCTCCCAATCTGTTCTATAGAACCATGTATATTCAACTACTGGAATATCATTTGCTCTATAAACATCCTTCATCAGAATTTTGTCCATCCCAACTGATGAAGCTAATACTCCACCACCTGCGTATGGAATATTCATAAGCTCAAACAATCCTTGAATAGAACCATCTTCACCGTAAGTTCCATGAAGTGCTGTAAATATTACATCAAGTTTATCTAATAGCTTCTTCCCAAATAGTCCAACTTCATCAGGATGTAAATAAATATTATAATCATTTCTGTTTGGCGAAAGTATTATTTGTTTTGCATCATTAAAGTTACCTTCTTTATATGCCTTAAACTCCCCTAAAGAAGGTCCTGTCAACCATTTTCCCTCTTTGTTGATATAAATAGGGACAACTTCATACTTAGATTTGTCAATGTTCTCTATTACTTGCATTCCTGTAATAACTGAGACTTCATGTTCAACACTTTGTCCACCAAAAATTACTCCTACTTTCTTCAATTATAAACCCCCTATTCAGTATAATTATCAGGTAAATCATTTTCGAATAACACTACATCTTTAGGTCTTGCTATTTTCCCAATCTGCTCAGAAGCTTCTTCTAGATTGTTTACAATGAATATATTGTCTTTGTTGAAATTTGTTTCCATTAAACCTTCGTATATAGGCTCAGTTCTTTTCTCCCCAACTAAAATTACATAATCGCAAACCTTGCCTATGTTAACTCCAAATTCTCTATTAGCAGATTCCTCCATTTCCCCTAATTCAATCATTCCAGGGGTCACTATTATTTTTTTCCCTTCTTTAAATTGACTTAATACATCAAGGGCTGCTTTAGTTCCTATTGGATTTGAGTTGAAAGCATCATCTATAATTATAATCCCAGTTCCTGGATTTATTATATTTAGTCTATGGTCTACAGGTTCTGTTTTGGAGATTCCAAAACTAATCTCATCGAATGTAAATCCTAATACTTTTGCCACACAAGCACCTGCTAGTATATTATATATATTGTGTTTGCCTAATAATTTTGTTTTACATTCTACACTATTTCCCTCATCATCTTTTAGAGTAAATGTAGATCCAAATTGAGAAACCACTATATTATCTGCATACATATTTAAACTATCTGTATCTTCAAGCCCATATAATATTTTTTCTTTAAATGTTTTATCTGCAAGCTTCTTTATATACTCATTATCATAATTGAATATAGCAACACCATCTGTTGGTAATTCATCAATTAGTTCATACTTTGTCTTCATAATATTTTCTATATTTTTAAATGTTTCTATATGGGCAGGTCCTATATTTGTAATAATACCTATTTTAGGTTGAACTAGGACAGCCACTTCTCTAATTTCGCCTATTAACCTAGCACCAAGTTCAGCAACAAACACCTCATGATCTTGATTTAAATCATTATTAATTACTTTAGATAGTCCCATAGGTGTATTATAAGACTCTGGTGAAGTAAGTACATTTAATTTTTGAGAAAGAATTGTACTAACAATAAATTTTGTACTTGTTTTCCCAAAGCTACCTGTTATTCCAATGACATTTAAGTCATCTCTTGCCTTTATTTTTTCCTGTGCGTTCACATAGAATCCCATATTAATCTTATCTTCAACAGGTTTAATAATTATTGTTGAGATATACATTATTAATGGTTGAATTTTATATAAAATATATCCAAATATAAGCAATAAAAATCCGTAAATGTAAATTGTCATGATCCTATCAAAACTTAAATAAATAATCGATGGAACTAACAATATAATTATATTAAGCACTATATTTGTATTATATAATCTTCTAGCCCTTTGTGTAAAAGTCAACGGCTTTTTTATTGGCTGATTATTCTCTTTCAATGAATATGCCTTATCTTTATTATTATCTAGCCATCTTTTATAATCTTCAGGTATATAACCCTCTAGTTGAACCATATGCAATGCATATTTAGATCTTTTAGAAATAAATATAATTGATACAGCTATTATCAAAATTATACTATATATATCCATTTAGATACCTCCGTGTTACTTAATAGTTAAGAACTAAAAACTAAGAGTTAGAACGAAAAACAAAACAAATGATACCTTTAATGCATTAATAAACTTCATCTGGTCATTTTGCCATTCTGAACACAAGTGAAGAATCTCGGATTTAACTTATTAACTCTTTGTTCTTTACTCTTCACTCTTACCTATCTTTATAAGAACGCATTAATAACTGCTACAAATTTGTTATAATCATCTAAAAACGAATAATGTCCTGCTCCTTTAAATACTACTAAACCACTATCTTCTATTTCTTTCTCCATGGTTTTAGCCATAAATAAAGGCGTTGCATCATCATTTTCACCCCAGATAATAAGAGTAGAAGCTTTTATATTCTTCAGTATTGGTTTTAAATCTTCGTTAACTACCTTCACGAGTACTCTTCTCATTATCACTGAAGACTCCTGATAGTCATCAGAACCAAACTTTTTATAAAATTTTTCTATTCTTTCTTCATCTTTTATCCAAAAGAATAAATTAGTGTATATATATCTTAGTGCTTTAAAACTATAAACCTTTAAATAATACTTTGCCCCACGTTTAGGTATTAATCCAGCACTATCAATAAGCACAATTTTATCCACTCTTTCAGGATATTTAGAAGCCATAATTATTGACAGTTTCCCACCAAAGGAGTGACCAATAAAGGTTGCTTTATGTATATTCATTTTATTCATAAACTCTTTGACTATTTCAGTATATTCAAATGAATCTATAGCATCTTTAGGCTCTTGGGAACTACCAAATCCAGGCAAATCCAAAGCATAAATTTGGTATCTGTTATTTAATATATTGATAATTAATCTTACAGTCTCTATATTGCAGCCCCAGCCATGGAGTACTATAATAGGAGAGCCTTCTCCTTCTATTATGTAATTAATGTCTAAACCTTTTAAATTTATTATCATATATGCCTTCCTTAATATAACTATTGCATTTATTTATACTACATACTTATTAATAATTCCTTAAGATTATATCATATTCAAAAAGATTTATACAGTATGATTAGATAAAATAAGGCTCCTCACCTAGAGGAGCCCTGCTTTTTATAATTCTAACTGCCAACTATAATAATATTCCACCGATACTTACGAATAGTTCAGCAAATATTACTGCTACAATTGTCATTAATTTTATTAATATATTTATAGATGGACCTGATGTGTCTTTAAATGGATCTCCTACAGTATCTCCAGTTACAGCAGCTTTATGTGCTTCGCTACCTTTACCGCCATGATGTCCTTCTTCTATATACTTTTTAGCATTGTCCCATGTACCACCAGCGTTAGACATAAATATTGCCATTAGTACACCTGTTACAAGAGCTCCAGCAAGTAAGCCACCTAAAGCTTCTGTTCCTAATAGAATTCCAACTAAAACTGGAACTACAACAGCCATTATTCCTGGTATTATCATTTCTTGTAAGGCTGCTTGTGTACTTATATCTACGCAAGTTTTATAGTCAGGAGTAGCTTTGTACTCCATAATTCCTGGTATTTCTCTAAACTGTCTTCTAACTTCATCAATCATACTTGATGCAGCTTTTCCTACTGCACTCATAGTCATAGCTGAGAATAAAAATGGTAACATACCACCTATGAATAATCCAGCTATTGTAGCAGGGCTTGTTAAGTTTATAGTATCAAGCCCTACAGCTTGAGTATATGATACGAATAAAGCTAATGCTGTTAATGCAGCTGAACCTATTGCAAAGCCCTTACCTACAGCTGCAGTTGTATTTCCAACTGAGTCTAATTTATCAGTTATTTCTCTAACATCTTCTGGTAAATCACACATTTCCGCTATACCACCAGCATTGTCTGCTATTGGTCCATAAGCATCTACTGCAATAGTCATACCTGCAGTTGATAACATACCTACTGCTGCCATTGATATACCAAATAGGCCTAGAATAGGTTCACTTGAACCACCAGAAAGATAGTAAGCTACAATAATTCCAATAGCTATAGCTATAATTGGTATAGCTGTTGACATCATACCTACTGCTAAACCACTTATGATATTTGTTGAAGCACCAGTCTCAGATTCTGCAGCTACTCTTTGTACGTGTTTATAATCACCTGAAGTATATATTTCTGTTACCTTTGCAATAATCAATCCCACAACTATACCTACTAAAATTGCAATAAATGGTTTATAAGAGCCAATAATAATATTACTAAATATAAATGCACCTATTATTGTAATTATTGAACTAGATAATGTACCATTGTTTAATGATTTCTGAGGGTCTTTATCACCTTTTACAAAATAAACCCCTAGTATTGAAGCAATAATACCTAATGCACTAACTGTTAATGCATATGAAACTCCATCCGTACCATATGCTAGTAATCCTAATGTAATAGCAGATATAATAGAACCAACATATGATTCAAATAAGTCTGCTCCCATTCCAGCTACGTCCCCTACATTATCCCCAACATTATCAGCGATTACAGCTGGGTTTCTAGGGTCATCTTCTGGAATTCCTGCCTCTACTTTTCCTACTAAGTCTGCACCTACGTCAGCTGCTTTAGTATAAATACCTCCACCAACTCTTGCAAATAAAGCAATAGATGAAGCTCCTAAGCTAAAACCAGTTATTATACCAGGTTCTCTAAATGCTATGTAAGAAATAGTAACTCCTAATATACCTAGACCTACAACAACCATTCCCATAACTGCTCCACCAGAAAATGCTACATTTAAAGCCTTAGTCATACCTGATTCTTTTGCTGCATTTGCTGTTCTGACATTTGCTTTAGTAGCAGCTTGCATTCCTACATATCCTGCAATAGCAGAGCATACAGCTCCAAATACAAAGCATATTGCTGTAGCAAGGTCTATAAATATAACTAGAATAATAAATAAAGAAGCAACAAAAATAGCTAATGATTTGTATTCTCTAGTTAAAAAAGCCATTGATCCATCATGAATATAGCCACTTATTTCTTTCATTCTTTCATTACCTGGCTCTTGTTTTCCTATCCAAGATAACTTGTTATAAGAAAAAATTAATGCTAGTATACCTGCCACAATTGCGACAGCTATTGAATAATCCATTTACTTCTCCTCCTTAGTTATGCTGCCAATGCAACAGCAGATATTATAAAAATAACTGCAGATACAATAATAACTCTGTTTAGCATTGCTTGTTTACTTGTACCTCTATTTTTCCCCCATAA
>JAQVYQ010000027.1 GCA_028708575.1 Tissierellia bacterium | reverse complement strand
TACTGCTATGACCTACATCAATTAGCTTACGCTTATTGTGTTTGGTCAACTTAATTCAAAGTATCTCACACTATTTAATTATCTAAGTTCAACGCCCACTTGGTGAGCTGTGTCGCTCATCAAGGCGACTTATTTAGTATAGCAAATCTAAAATTAATTGTCAATACTTTTATTAAATATTACTTTTCATAAGTTTTAACTTTTTTTAGATTGCTTTTTATAATATACACGTAATTTCATAAAATGTCAATATCATTCTTTAAAAACACTATCTAAAATTGGAGATTAATTTCGCATTCTACTTATCTTTCCTCAGAAATAGGTATATATTCATTTGTTTTTTTTATTAATAGATAAAGGGCCATTAAATTAATAAAATGGACCTTTATCTTAAAATATTATCATAAGCAAATATAGTAGCTTGTACCCTGCCTTTGACTTTTAATTTTTTGTATATTTGAGTAATATGATTTTTAACTGTCTTTTCACTTATGAACAACTTCTCTCCTATACTTTTATTGTTATGGCCTTCTGATAATAAAACTAATACTTCATATTCTCGTTTAGATAATAATTTTATATTTTCCATTTCTATATTTTCTTCTACTTTATTTGTATTACTAGCAAGTATACTTGCAGCCGAGTTATGTATATAACTTCTACCAATATAAACTTCTCTTATTGCTTTTAGTAAATCGTTAGGGCTTGAATCTTTTAATAGATATCCTTTCGCTCCTATTTTAGTAGCCGTTATAATATCTGCTTTTTTTGGATATGCTGTAAGAATTATTACTTTACTTTGAATCCCAAGTTCTTTCATTCTTTTAAGTGATTCTAATCCATTTAGTTTTGGCATATTAATATCCATTATTACTATATCTGGATTTAATAATCTAGCTTTTCTTATAGCATCTTCTCCATCACTTGATTCACCAACTATTTTAAATTCCTTAACTTCCTCAATTATTAATTTAAGTCCTCTTCTTATGAGGGTATGATCATCAACTAACATTATCCTAACTTGACCCAAAGTAACAATCATCCCTTCTAATCTGTTATTTACTGATATCTTTTACACTTTCTCTCTTAATTAATTGAACAGGCAATTTAAGAGTTCGTTCATCAGGTATTTCCCCATTTATTTCCTTCAATATTCTTCTCATAGCTACAGCACCAATATCATAATAAGGTTCTTTTACAGTAGTCAATTTAGGTCTATATATAGATGCTATAGATATATCACCATAGCCAACCACTGATATGTCCTCAGGTACTTTTATACCATTATCATATAGATAATTTATCAAGCCTATAGCTATTTCATCTTGGCAACAAAAAACTGCAGTAACATTATTTTTTTGAATAGCATCTAAAATCTTTTCTCCATTATTATACCCATCATCTATTTTATACCCATCAATACCAGATACTAATGGAAATCCATCTTTACTAAGTACTGCATCGGTATATCCTTGTACTTTATATTTTTCAATAGTTAAATCTATATTCTTGTTCCAAGTCACATAAAGTAAATTATTGTGTCCTAATTTATTTAAGTAGTCAACCACCATACTAGTAGCTACTTCATTGTCTATAGTTACCGTAGGTGTCTTCGAAATGTTATATAATCTATTAAGATATACAAATGGCACTTTGTATTTACTAATATTATCTGCAATTTTAGTGGTTTCTATCTCTGATACAATAATTATCCCTTCAACTTGCTTTTGCATCAATAGTTGTATAAACCTAAGTTCTGCTTCTTCACTTCCATAACTACTACAAAGTACAATATCATATTTATACATTCTACCTATTTCTTCAATACCTCTAACAATTTGCGCTACATATGAATTTCCTATATCATCAACTATTATTCCAATAAGATTAGATTTCTTTGTAACAAGACTTCTTGCAATTTCATTAGGTTTATAGCCCAAATCATCAATAGCCTTTAAAACTCTTCTTCTAGCTTCTGGACTTACAGGCTTAGAATCGTTTATTACCCTAGATACAGTTGATATCGAAACTTCTGCTAACTTGGCTACATCCTTAATTGTTGCTGACATATAACCCCTCCTTAGTTAATACTTCCGGCAAAAATATTTGATAGCAAATTACATATGTTTAAATCCGCTGAATCAAATTCCTTTTCTTTTAGTGGTACTGTTATATATACTATTCCTTTTAAACATGCCTGCTTAATCATTGGAACAATTAAAATCGCTTGCCACTTAGGATCTTCCAAAATATTTTCATCAATTTCTACATTATCCCAATCAATAAAGTATGCTCCTACTTTATTTTTTGATACTTTATTGATAAGATTGTAGTTTATAAAATCATTATTAATCCATGTAGTTTCTTTTCTTATTCTAGTAAATTTATCTACAGGATTATTATTATCATAAATAATCAGGGATCCTGTTTCTCCACCAACTATTTCAATAAGTCTACCTAAAAAATCGAATGCTTTTTCTTTAAGTGCTTTTTCCTCTATATTTAAATAAGATATATCAGCAATTGCTAACATAATTTGATTGTCTCTTATTGGATCACCTGTCATAAGTCCAGTTAACTTATCAACCTTATTAGAAGCTATATCCATGCCAGAATGCCATAGAGATCTTTGATTCCTTCCTAAAACTTCTTTAGCATAATATAAAGCCTGATCTGCTTTAAAAACCAATTCATTCTTATTTTTACCATGAACAGGATATTGTGATATACCTATACTTACAGTAATAGGCCTAGCGATACTTGGAAATTTAATCTCTTCTATACTTTGTCTTATAATATTTGCTCTTTCAAGTGCCTCTTCAATGGTAGTATTATTTAGCAAAACTAAATACTCTTCACCACCGTATCTGCCTACTAAATCTGTTTCTCTTACACAATTTAGTAATGTTTGTCCTATAATAAATAATACCTCGTCTCCTTTTAAATGTCCATATGTATCATTTATATTCTTAAATCTATCAATATCTATCATTAATAGGCTAAATGAATTATTGGTATTGTTATATAAATGTAAAATTCTATCTAACTTATCTTCAAAATATTTTCTTGTGTTTGTGCCTGTAACTCTATCAATTGTAGAAATTCTTCTTAATCTGTCATTCTCAATATTTAAAGATATCAAACTAATTAAACTGCTTATTAATGTATAACTCTCCATATCAAATCTATTAAGAATCCTATCTGTTTCTAAATAAACAAACCCAAGCAGCCTATTATCACTAGTAGGTTCTATTTTTCTTCTTTCAATCCTTTCATAATTAATATTTTCATATGAAAATATTGGCACACAAATAACTGCGGTTATATCACTTGGAAACATGCTTCCTATTTTAGAATTATTATAACCCTTAATATTAATATTAAAGAGAAATGGTCCTTTGCTTTTAATTGAATTTTGAAGAATAATCTCATCTGGTATAGTGTCATCACTATTTAATGAAACTATTGGTTCAATCAATTCTGTTTCTTCATCAATTTTTATTATCATGCCACGTTTTGAAATCGTTTCTATTGCAATATAATTAAGAATCAACTTTAAATTATCTTTATAATTATCACTTATTGAGGATAATAAGTCCATAATATTTACTATATTAGCATTTTCATCATGATAATATAGTATATCATAAAACTCTTTCTTTGATAAACTATCAATCACTTTGTTTATATTAAAATACGTTTTAAAATTTTCAATACTAGCTTTCTTATTGAATACTTTACCAATATTCTTGTTATACCCTTTTCTAAATATGAAAGCAATTTGCTCCCTTATATAATCAGGATTTTTAGATTCTAGCAAACTATATTTTAAATCATTATCTGGGAGATTTCTCCAAATTTTGTACAATCCATCTATGGCCTCTAAAAACTGTCTTAATGCTTTAGGATAGTTTTCTTTGCTTAGATACTGGAAACCAAGATAAACCCTAAAATCTACATCTGCTTTAAATATTTCTGCTGAGTTATTATTCAATACTTTATCTGTTTCATCTAAATATGCTTCACTAGTATTCAATAAAAGTTTAATTATTTGACTATTATGAACCAATAAATCAGAATTACTATCATGATTTAAGTCATCGTATATGTCTAACATCATTATTGAAAAATCTTTATCTCCATTAATTAATGCTAATTTAGCCATAGTTAATATAAAGTATAACTTTTCATCAATCATTTGGGTTTTTTCATATTGATTAATAATAAAATAGATATCGTCTTTATCAATATGGCCCTTTAATTGATATCTAATATATGCTAATCTTGTTTCTGCTCTTAGGTATTCTTTAATATTATAAACCTTGAAGAAATCCCTTGCTAATATTGAATACCCTTCTGCCAAATCTAATTTGTTAAATTTATAATAAAACTCACCAAGGAAATTATTATATTTATACTTTATATCCATATCTGATATTGAATTTGTTAGATTAATTCTTTGTAAATACATTGATACTCTATATGCTTTATTAAATTGGTTAGTATTCAAATATACGTATCCTAAATTAATACTTGATAAAAATACAAGGGAAATATCGTTGCAATTATCAGCAATTATCCTTGATTTCTCTAAATGCTCCAATGACTTATTATAATCTAATAATCCATTATAATTTTCTCCCATATTATTTAGAAATAATTTCTTTAGATGTTTCAAACCATATTTTTTTGATATTTCAAGACATACTATATAATATTCTAAAGATTTTTTTAAATCCCCATAGGAATCAGCATATACATTACCAATGTTATTAATTGGTATTACCATAGTATAGGGCTTGTTTCCTATTTCACAATATTGAATGCTCTTCTTAAATAGTTCTATCGCTTTTACTTTATTACCATAATAAAAATTAGCCAGACCATATAGATTATACAATTGAGCTAAATACCTATCTATATTATGTTTGTTAGATATACTAATTGCACATTGTATAATTTCTATTGCTTTATCAATTTCTATGCCTCTTATTAGCAACTTTGCACTTATAACGTAAGCAAGAATTTTTGCTTCATTACAATCATATGTATTGTATACATATTCTAATTCAGCTATTTCCTCAGAAAGTTCATTTAATCTATTGTTCTTTAATAGTGATTCGCTTTGATACTCCTTAGATTTTAAATAATACTCAATATCATTAGTATTTTTTGTTTCCTCTAAAAACTTGGACAAATAAAAGTCTGCTTTTTCAGTATTTCCTTTTATTTGATAGAAGTTTGTAAGATTATCTAGTATTTTTAATTTGCTATTCCTTGGAATGTCATCTGAAATGTTATATGCCATTTCCCAAAGCTTAATAGAATTTGATATATTTTTAATATCTGATTCTTCTGCTTCTTTCGTAATGATTTCTACTGCTATATTACATTTTTTTGATTTTTGTAAATGGTAGACTAACTCATCCAAAATCAATCTATAGTTTCCCTCATATAATTGCATAAAAACATCTGATGCTTTAGAATGATATTCTAATTTTTCATCTTCTGAAATACTTAAATACGAATATCTTTGTAATTCTTCGCTTAATAAGCAATAGTAATAGCCCAAATCACCTATGCTTTCTTCTACTAATCTATCCTTTACTAAATCATTTAATATACGATCTAGTTTTTCTTCATCAATATTTGTCATACTGATGATTGTCTCTTTCGTTACTTTCATATTGTAAATTGATAAAATTTTTATAAGATCAAGATAACTAGCTTTATATTCCCTTAATTGATTTAATATAGCTTTATTAATATTTGATGGGATATTTAGTCTTAATATACCAGTATTTATTATTTCCCATTGCCCTTCATCATTAATATATAGTTGTTTCCTATCATGAAGATCTTTTATAATTAAAGTAATATAACTAGGTATTCCCTTGCTCTCATTATATATGGAACTAATAAAATTATAAGGTATATAAGAAACGCCTAATACTTCTTTAACAAATTTTCCTGTATCCTCTAAGCTAAGTGGTTTTAGATATATTGAGGTTGTACAAAAATTCTTAGTCCAATTATAAACATATTCACAAACTCCATTAGATATCCTACTACTTTCATTATAAGACATGAGAAAAAATATTCGATTTTTACTTGTGTTTCTAATTAAGTAATCAAGAAACTGCAAAAATGTAAAAGTTGCTTTTTCAATATTTTCTACTATTATATAATTGATACTATCCTTGGAAACATCACTTACAAAATTACATACTCTATTAAACAGTCTTAGTTTTACATTTAATTGATAATTATTGTAATCATCTTTTATTAATGGTATCAAATTAAGTAAATCATCTTCGTATTTATTTTTTATATTTTCTGGAACTTTTCTCGAAATTTTCTTTAAAAAAATAGAGATATAATCTTTGTTCATCATCTTGCTACAATTAACATAATAAACATTTCTACATCTCATTCCCAATCTAAAAGAAGCTTCTTGTAATAATTTAGTTTTCCCTAGGCCGCTATCTCCATGTACTACTATTCCTTTATAATAATTTGCGTTTTTTTCAATTTTAATATCACTTGATAAAATTTCATTTAGTTCTCTGCTTGATCCTATAATAGGTGTATTTAAAAATAATGTATTCCGTTCCATTACAAGATTATAACTATAATCTAAATTAAACACCCTAACAATATCTTTAATTATTTGCCTTAAAGGTAATGTTCTATTAGCAGGCATACTTTTTGTCAAATCATTTATTGTACTATTAAGAAAAGTTTCTTCTTCAGTGCTTAAATTCAACTCTTCTTTGTATTCATATTGATTAGCAGATTCTGATAAATAGTTATTAAGTAAAAGGTATTTCATTATAATTCCAATTGAATATTTATCCGAATTCTGATCTAAATCCAAATTATTCATTAATGCTTCAGGAGCTAAAAAATTTTCATCCATGCTATCACTAAATGTACTAATTAATTTCATTTCCGTTGTAGATAAATTCATTAATTTTATTCCTTGGTCTTTCGAATAGAATATATTTGAAGGGCATAAAAATTTATACGTTATTCCCCTAAAATGTAAATAGTCAATAGCACTAATAATATCTAGTATTAAATATAGTTTGTGATTCAAGTCATTAGCTAAATCACAATGATTCAGTAAAGGTAAGTCTGTATATTCTGATATTATATAATAATTAGTAGAGTTTGTTATTTTCAAATTAATGGTTTCTACGATTCCAAAATAATAACTATTCAATAAGCTGGCATGCTTAATTTGAGCAATTCGAATGAATTCTTCCAAAAAATAAATTATTATATCCTTATCTTTGTTAGAATCCAATATTCTCATATGCAGCATTTCATCTTTATTCCAAGAATCTTTTATTAGATATGTTTCCTCTACTTGGTCTTTACGTACCATTTTATCAATAATATATCTATTATTAATAATTTTCATAATACTTACCCCTTTGATAAAAAGAAATTATACTAATATTTTTAATGCTTTTGGAATGACTTCAAATTTTGCAGGTAGTTCGCCACCATATTCCCCATCTATATCTATATTCACTGTCCTTTTAGATTCGATATAAACAGATTTTGTTTTATAATAAACTACATTGGAATGATTAATGTGGTCTCCAGTTAATATATTCATAAATATATTCGCTAAATCAGTAATTGCTGACTTTTTAATTATTACTACATCTAATAATCCATCTAGCACATCTGCTTCAGGTGCTAATTTTTTAAAACCACCAATTGAAGAGCTATTCGAAACCAAAAATAGCAATATTTCTTCTTCATTTACATATTCAACACTGTCAATTTTAACTCTAATTGGATCAAAATTCTGTTTGCCTAATTCCTTTACGCCTTCAAAATAATAAGCCATCCTTCCTAAAATAGCTTTTACATCTGGTTGTACTTGGTAAGCCACATTTGTTAACATTCCAGCAGCTGCAACATTTACAAAGTACTCCTGATTTGATTTATTATTTGAGATGACTTTCCCAATGTCTACTTCTATCATCTTTTCTCTTCTTATCATATTATAAAAATCAATGGCAGTGTTTGGTAAATTTAAATATCTAGCAAAATCATTAACAGTTCCGCTTGCTAATATAGCAAGTGGTAACTTTCTATCGCTCTCCATTATTCCCTTTACTACCTCATTAACAGTTCCATCCCCGCCGCATGCAACTATTAGATCGAAATTTGAATTGCACGCTTTTATTGCTTCTATCATACCATCATTTTTCTTTTCTGTAAAAGTTTTCCCAACTACATACCCATTATCTAGTAACATTTTACTTAACACATCAATTTTTCTTTTCATTATTTGCCTTCCAGATGAAGGATTTACTATAAATTTTATATTCTTAATTTTCATGATTTCTCCTAATTATCATATTAGTATATTTCAATTATATATTAAGTTGAGAAATATTATAATATGAATCAATAATATATTTTTTTAAAGCAAAAGAACCCAATTTAAGGGTTCTTATTTCTTTTGCAAATAACTCCTAACCATTTCTATAACTTCCTTGATTATAGCTATATATTCTGTTATATTTCTCGCATTTAGCTGCAATGATTCTGCTGTTTCAGATATACTGTCTGATACAATATCTACTGTATCTCCGACTTTATGTGTAGTTTCACTTACAACACTTGTTATTCCTTCGACTTTACTTGTTATAGAGTTAACATTATGTACCACTCCACTAACATCTGGTCGGAGGGTTTCAATTACTTCTTTGGTTTCTTTAGTAATTGCATTTACATTTTCTGATATCTCAGGTAATTGTTTAATCGTTGTATCTATCTCTTTAGAGTTAGCATCAGCCATATCCTTAACATAGCCTACTAATTTGTTGATTTTGCTTAGTACCAAAATCAAATAGATTAAAGCTCCAATCCCCAATAAGAACAAAATTAACGTAAACAAATCCTGAACAGTAAGGCTTGTATTCATTACTATTCCTCCTTTGTAAAAGATTTGTACTATTTAATTTCTTTCTCATCCTCAATACTATCTTCTAGTATTTCTTCCACTGAAGCTAATCCTTCATTAGAATCATCTATTACATCTTCTACTATATCGCTTACATCTTCAGCTTGTTCTTTTTTCTTATCGTGTAATTCTTCAATACCTTTTTTCAAATCGTTCTTGACCTTATTTGACCATTCTTTAGTTGCTTCTATTTGTTCAGTAGCACTCTTCTTTACAGTATCAGTAACTTCTTTTGATTTATTTGCAATATCATCCCTAGTTTCTTTACCTGATTTTGGCGCTAATAATACGCCTGCAGCAGCACCAATTGCAGTACCAATAGCAGTTCCAACTGCTAATTTTTTTGTTGCTTCTGTCTTTCTAGCTCTTTCTTTTTGTTTTCTCTTTTCTTCAATTACTCTATACAATTTCATCTAAGCACACCCCTTTTTCAAATATTAATAAGCATTATATAAGATTTTACCCATTTCTACCAGCTTATAATCAAATTATTTGAAAAAGCATCAACCTTCATATTTTTTTTCTATGATTTTCCCTAAATTTGCAGCTTGAATACCACACTCTTCAGCATAATTTTTAAATAAGTCTGCTACTTCAGAATCATCTACTTTTTTGGAATATACTTCATAATCTCTTACCATCTCTTGTGCATCTAGCATCTTCTTTTTTAATACTTCTTTAGTTGTCATATCCATAATTATACCTCCATTATCATTTATTAAATATATTATCTCTAATCACAAAATATTATGCATATTAACAGTAAAATTACAAATAAAAAACCCTTAGCTAACTAAGGGTTTAAATACCGCGATGCCGTTCTTCCAACTAATTCACGCCCGCCTTCTTCAGGTGGGATTCTTGTTAACAACTTCTAACGTCCCTTTAAAAGGGCTTGTTATCCACTGCTAAACGCCAGATACCCGCGTTCATTTTGTCGGTTGAATTAAATGGAATGTCGCACACCGCAGAATATTCTTCTAAGCTTATTATATATTATATTCTTATAATCAGCAAGATTTTCTTTATTTCCTAATTTAGGATACAGCTTCAAAAGTATTGATTATCCTATTTATATCATTCTCATCTATTGTCTCATTTAATAATAATTCTTGTGCTATTTTTTCTAATAAATCCCTTGAATTTTTTAGTGTTATTACGGTTTGACAGTATAGTTCATCTAAAGTATCCTTTGTTCTCATTACAATATTCTTATCTTCTCTTATATCTTTAGACATTAATACGCTTAGATTTATCAAACCAAAATCATCATCCATACCAAGAGTTCCAATTAGTGACAAAGCAATATCGGTTGCCTTTTCTAAATCAGAAGATGCTCCTGTGGTTATATTGTCTTTCCCAAATACTATCTCTTCAGCTGCTCTACCACCTAATGCAATCATAATATTTGAAAGCAAGTCCTTTTTTGTCTTATACATTTTGTCTACAGGGATATTTAAACTAAAGCCACCTACACCCTTGGTGCTTGGAATTATACTTACTTTCGTAACTCTATTTGTCTTATCAATTAATTTAGCTATTAAGGCATGTCCCGCTTCATGATATGCAGTTATTTCCTTGTCTTTTTTATTAATATATGTTCTATCTAACTTTTCATCACCTACCAATACTTTGTAATAAGCTTTGTTCATATGTTCATTTGTTATTTCCTTAGCTCTTAATTTAATTGCTATCATGGCAGCTTCATTCAATAAATTTTCCAATTTTGATCCACTGAAATACATAGTTTCTGATGCCAATTTCCTTAGATCAACTTCATTATTTAATGGTTTATTCTTACTATGAAGTTTAAGTATTTCATATCTAGCGTTTATATCAGGTAATTCAACTTCAATTTGTCTATCAAATCGACCTGGTCTGAGAAGTGCTTCATCAAGGACATCTATTCTATTGGTAGCTGCTACTATGACAATTCCTTCATTTTCTTTAAAACCAGACATTTCAGCAAGTAAAGCATTTAATGTTCTATCCCCTTCTTCGCTACCAGATACACTACTACTTTTTCTTTTTTTACCTATACAATCTATTTCATCAATAAATATAACTGATTTACCTGCTTCTTTAGCTTTCTTAAATAGGTCTCTTATTCTACTAGCTCCTAGTCCTGCATATACTTGCACAAAATCAGATCCGTTTACTGGATAAAATGGTACATTTGCTTCTCCTGCAACTGCCTTTGCCAGTAAAGTTTTTCCTGTACCTGGAGACCCATAGAGTAGTACTCCTCTAGGAAGCCTTACACCGAACTCTTTATAAATCTTAGGATTTTTAATGAAATCAATTATCTCTTCAAGAGACGCTTTTGCCTCTTCATTTCCTGCAACATCTTTGAATCCGATTTGAGTATTGTATTCACCACTTTCTATACTAGACATACTAGACATTTCTTTTTCAGCTTGCTTTGATATGTTTTTTCTAAAGTAAAACAATCCAAATACAAGAGCCGCTAGTATAATTAATGGCATTATTTGATTTGAGATTTGACTTTTCTCTATTACATTAACATCATGCATTAACAATAGTTCTTTAAATCCTTCAGTCCTAGGATTATCTGTTACAAATTCATTACTATTATCTAAAATGATTTTTATCTTTGCAGATTCATCTAAATATGCTTCCTCTACTAGCCCATTTTCCAAATGCATTAAAAACAATGTATATGGTATTTCATTTTCTCCACTATTATTTTTTACAAAAACAAAAATGCTAGAAATAATAGCAATTAATAGTATGAGAAGCATAAATATAAATTTCTTTTTTTTAATAGTAATTCCTCCCCCAATCTAAGTATATCTTTACTTAATTATAACAGCTACTAGTGCCCAAGTCTAATTCCTTCATATGGAATTAATTCATAAGTAAACCAAAAGCAGGAGTAAATGCTCCCGCTTTTATCTATTCATCCTCTTTTAAAGCTTTCATCAACATATCTAATTTTAAGCCTTGAGACTTTGTTAACATTGGTCTTATTTTATCTATTTTCTCTAGAATTTCTTTATATTTTTCTGGTGATAATTGACTTTCCATCTCTCTATTTAATATTATTATTTCAGTAAATATCTCTTCATCTGATTTTCCTTTTAAATCTTCAGCCATCTTTTCTACAATATCTAATTGTTCATCACCTGGTAAATTATCATTTATGCTATTTATTAACTTTTCTCTGTCTTTATCCAATATATTACCCCCTCATAGAATATTCATTATTAACAAATTTCAACTACTTTACAATTTATGTATAGCTGTATTGATTTATTACAAATAAAAGGAAACCAATAAAGGCTCTTTGCATATAATGATTACCATAAGGGAAAGGGAGTGTTTTTTTGGATACACGTATTTTACTTCTTTTATTATATTTTTTTAACAATAAGACTGAATCTTCTTCACAAAATAGTATACATACTATAAAAAACTACTTATTAGACATTGAAATTAAAAAAGATTATACAAATGAGAAAATAAAAATCGGTAAAAAACTACTACCGCTTTTGCCTACAGAATACTCTTCTACATTTAGTAGATCTATCTTAATCACAGAAAAAATACTTAAAATCGTTGAATTAAAGGAATTCATTAATTCACATGAAGAAACAACTATTGCATCAATAAATTTAGAACCTAAGGAAAGGCTTCAAAGAATGATTTATACCATACAAGATGAGGTGAAAAGCTCAAATATAGACGAATTTGGAATGGTATTAGATTTAGTATTAAATCTGGATAAATACAAAAAAATACTTAGCGCCTATACAAATCTAAATAAAAATAAAAATATTATGTCTGATTCAGAAAGAATTTCTATGCTCATGGAAATTTTTATGGATAATAACAACGTAAAAGATAAAGAGAAAGTAAATGATATGTTAAAAATGTTGGATATGATAAAAATACTAAATGGAAATGATAATAATGAAGATAAACCTAATAAAGATTAAACTTTTATTAGGTTTATTAATTCAACCATATCAAAAGGCATAGGTGCTTTAAATTCAATTGTTTCTTTTGTTCTGGGATGTTTAGCTTTTAGATAATATGAATGTAATGCTTGACGGCTTATTAGGTTACTTTGTTCATTATACAAACTATCACCAATTATTGGATGCCCAATGGAATTCATATGGACTCTAATTTGATGAGACCTGCCGGTGTAAATTCTTACTTCTACTAAGGTAGCTTCTCTAAACCTTGAAACAACTTTAAACTTTGTTAATGCATTTTGTCCATTTTCTGTAATCACTTTCTTAATGCTTTTATCTTCCTCGCGACCAATAGGTGAATCTATTGTACCTTTATCTTCTTTAATTAATCCTTGTACTATAGCTAAATACTTTTTCTCAACTGTGTTGTTCTCAAATTGTAAGGCCATCTGTTGGTGGGCAAAAGAGTTTTTAGCAATTATGACTATACCAGTTGTGTCCATATCTAATCTATTAACAAATCTAATTTTTTTCTTTATGTTTTTTTCCTTATAATAATAAGCTATACCATTAGATAATGTATTAGTTTGGTGTGACTTTGTAGGGTGAACTACTATATTGGGTTCTTTATTAATAATTAGTAAATCATCATCTTCATAGATTATATCTAAATTCATTTTTTTTGGCTCAATATTTTCAATTTCATCATCCATTACTAGGCTTACTATATCCCCTTTTTTAAGAATAATGCCTTTTCTTTGAAATTTGCCATTTACTAATATTTTCTTTTCCCTGTACAATCTTCTAAACATTCTACCAGATAATTCAATGGTATTTAGAAAATCTTGAAGATTTAAATTTTCATTACTATATGTAAAGTTTATATGATTTTTACTGTCTTTGGAGAATTTCATATTTACCTCCTTACTATTTTGGTATATTATATAATATAATACATATTGATTAAAAAATATACAACAAGAATATAATCTTGTCGGGGGTAAAACTTTGGATAATAGTGCACGAATGATAAATATAATTTCAAATAGAAATTTCGAATCAAAAAAAACTAAGTTGCAGCTATTAGATGAATTAGGGAGATACGGATTAACTGCAACTGAAAGCTACAATATGGATGCTGAATTAAATATATGTATCGGTGGGGATGGTTCTTTTTTACGTGCTATTCACAGAAATAAATTCCCAACCATACCTTTTGTTGGTATAAACACTGGTCATCTTGGCTTTTTCCAGGAAATAGCACCAGCAAATATAGAAGAATTTGTTAAAAAGTATGTAAATAATGAGTATTCTGTAGAAGAAATACTTCTATTGAATACTGTTGTTCATACAAAGAATAAATATTTTACACTTACATCAATTAATGAAATTGTTATCAAGGGAACCAAATCCAAGGTTGTACATTTATCCATGTATATTGATGGGAATCATCTTCAAAAAATTAGTGGTGACGGAGTAATTGTATCTACTCCAGCAGGTAGTACTGCTTATAATTTTTCAAGTGGTGGTAGTATTGTTTACCCCTCTATAAATTGTTTGCAAGTATCACCATTATCACCAATAAGTTCAAAAGCATTTAGATCTTTACCAACAAGCATTATAGTGCCTGGTGATTTAAATATATCCATAAAGCCTGAATTTCGTTATAAAAACTCCATTCTCGTTGTTAATGATGGTATGGAATATAAATATGATGATATAGTTGATATTTCATTTACTATGTCAAATAAAAAAATCTATCGATTAAAGTTTAGCAAAGATTCTTACTGGGAAAACTTTATAAATAAATTCCTATAAAAAGAAGTGGTTGTTATCAACCACTTCTTTTATATTAATTCATTAAATTCTTCTACTAATCGTTTAAATGTATTCATTGCATTGTTTACTGGTTCTTCCGTTGTCATATCAACTCCAGCTTTTTTTAGGACATTTATTGGATAATCTGAACTGCCACTTTTTAAGAAAGTTAAATAAGAATCAACAGCACTATCTCCCTCTTTAAGAATCCTTTCTGATAATGCAACTGCTGCAGAAAATCCTGTAGCATATTGAAACACATAATAATTATAATAAAAATGTGGTATTCTAGCCCATTCTATAGCAATTTCATCATCAATCACTACATTTGGGCCGTAATATAGCTCATTTAATTTCTTATATCTTTCACTTAGATAATCTGCAGTTAATGCACCACCATTTTCTATATGTTCGTGTATAATCTGTTCAAATTCTGCAAACATTGTTTGTCTATAGACAGTTGTTCTAAATGATTCTAAATAATGATTAAGCAAATATAATTTTTCATTCTTATCCTTTGCATTATTAAGCATATAATTAAGTAGTAATAGTTCATTAGTAGTTGATGCCACCTCTGCCACAAAAATACTATAGTTCCCATATATAAATTCTTGATTATTTCTAGTAAAATGACTATGCATTGAATGGCCCATTTCATGAGCAATTGTGAATATATTATCTAAAGTATCATGGTAATTTAATAATATATATGGTTTAGAATCATATGAACCACTTGAATATGCCCCTGAGCGTTTTCCTCTGTTCTCCATTACATCAATCCAACCAGAATCAAAACCACTATTCATAGCTGTTATATATTCCTTTTTTAAAGGTGCTAATGCTTTCTTAACAATTTCAACTGCTTCATCATAAGGAATTGAAAAATCAACATTATCTACAATAGGCACATACAAATCATACATATGAAGCTCATCAAGCTTTAGTACTCTTTTTCTAATATCCATATATTCATACATAGTATCTAAATTATTGTGGATAACACTAATAAGATTGTCGTATACACTTAATGGTATATTATTTGAGTTTAAGGAAGCTTCCCTAGTATTACTGTAATTTCGTATTTTTGCATTAAAAACATTGCTTTTTAAATCACCACTCAAAGAAGCTGCAAATGTATTTTTAAAACTATAATATGTCTTATATAAGCCTTTAAATGCACTTTTCCTAACATCTCTATTTTTAGACTCCATTAAGGGAATAAAGCTACCTGAAGTTATTTCAATTTCTTTGTTATTCTCATCATTTATAGTTGGAAATTTAAGATCCGCATCATTTAACATTGAATATATCTTTTGAGGTGCATTAGCCACTTCGCCAAATTGAGCCAATATTGACTCTTCTCTAGATGATAAAACATGGTCTTTTTCTCTTAATATATCTTCTATATAATGCTCATAAAGCTTTAATTCTTCTTTTTCTGATATATACTTTTTAATAGTTGACTCATCTATAGTTAGTATTTCAGGTATGAAAAACGAGGTCTTATCTTCAACATCAATGATTAAACTCATACCTTTATCAGATAGTTCTTGAGAACCCCCCAGTCTAGTATCCTCATCCAGTCTTAAATGAGAATATGAGTATAGATGTTCCACTAATCTATAAAGATCATTTTTATCCTTTAGGGCATTGTATAAATTATCACTGCTATTTGTCATATTGCCTTTATGTGATTCAAACTTTTTTGCTAATTCAACAGCCCTTTCATAATCCTTATTCCACTCATCGTTATTTTCATACATAGATTCCAAATCCCATTTTAAATCATTAGGAATCTTGTTTCTTTCAAGTATCTCATAGTTTGACATATAATCCTCCTAAAAATTAATATTATTTAAACCATAAATGATTAAATCTCTTGCTATAGGAGCAGCACTTGCTCCACCAGTAGAGCCTTCTTCTTCTAATATTACTGAAACTACAATTCTGGGGTCATCTGCAGGTGCAAAACCTATAAACCATGCATGTGACTTTCCTGAAGCGTTTTCAGCTGTACCAGTTTTCCCTGCAACTTTAACATTCTTTATACTTGCATTTCTACCAGTGCCTGATTGGACAACACCTACCATCATTTCTTTTATAGTATTTGCATCTAAGCTATCAACAGCTGTGGATAATACTTCTCTTCTATTAGTTTTAATCACCTTACCATTATTAGACACAACACTTTTTACCAATATTGGTTTCATTACTTCTCCATTATTAGAAATAGCAGAAGCAGTCATGGCCATATTTAAAGGAGTAGCAAGGACCTTTCCTTGCCCTATACCAGACGCTGCTAATTCTGTATCTCCAATATTTCCTTTTGGAAAAACAGAAGTATTTACAGGTAAATCAAAAGGTATATTTTTATTAAACATAAATAACTCAGCTGTACTTCTAAGATTATCAACACTAATTTCTAATGACTTTTCAGTGAAATAAGTATTACATGATTCTATTAAAGCTTGACTTAAATCTAATTCTCCATGGGCAATATTATTATAATCACTAAAATTGTAACCATCTATTTTAGTAATTCCTTGACAAACATAATTAGTATCTATATTAGGAGTATCTAAAATTGCTGATGCAGTTATAACCTTAAATGCAGACCCAGGAGGATATAATCCTTGAGTAGCTCTATTTAATAATGAGCTATTAGTGTTTTCAGAAATTACAGACCAATCTTCACTTAAACTATTAACATTGAAATCAGGCAAACTAACCATAGCGTATATTTCACCTGTTATGGGATTCATAGCAACAATAGCACCCTTTTTACCTTGTAAAAGAGTCCTAGCCTTCTCTTGAGTTCCATGATCTATTGTTAGTTCCAAATTGTTTCCAATAGTTGATGGAGCAACTATATTTTTTAATTCTTCAATAGTGGAACTTTCGCTTAAATCTAGTAAGTAATTATTATACGATAGTTCTAGTCCAGACTTGCCATATGCTCTATGACTATATCCAATAATATGGCTATAAAGATTACCATATTTATAAAATCTTTGCATTACCCCATCATTTTCCTGGCTATAAGCTAAAATCGTTCCATTTCTATCCATTATTGAACCACGTAATATTTTTTCTTCATTAATCCATAATCTTTTATTATATGAATTTGATTTTACGGCTTCGGCTTCAAAGACTTGAAAGTAACTCATAAATCCTATTAGTACAACAAAACATATACATAAAGTAGCCAGAACGATAATTATCCTTCTATTTTCGTGTTTCACAATATTCTTCCTCCTTATAGCTCATGTCTTCAGAAGATATTTGTAGAATTCCTAATGCAATAAAACTAGACAGTATTGAGCTTCCACCATAGGAGACAAAAGGTAATGTAATACCAGTTAAAGGTAATACTTTTATAACTCCACCTATAATTATTATTGATTGAATTCCAAATAGTGTACTAACTCCTATAGCTAAAATTCTAAAAAATTTATCGTTCTGGTTTAATGCGATTTTGAAACCTCTATATACCAGTATCATAAATAGCATAATAATGCCTATTCCTATAAATATTCCCATTTCCTCACAAATTGCAGAAAATATAAAGTCAGTATATGCTAATGGAATGAATTCAGGATTTCCAAGTCCAATGCCTGTTCCAAAAAAACCGCCTTCTGCAATTGCGAATAGAGATTGTGTAATTTGATACCCTTTATTATCTATATATATCCATGGGTTAATCCAAGTTTGCACTCTAACCTTAACGTGATCAAATAATACATACCCTAATGTTCCACCAACTGCAAACAATCCAATATTGTATAATATATTCATCCTCTTTTCTTCATGTATAAATTGTATAACCATATATATACCAAGAAAAATAACTGCGGTTCCTAAGTCTCTTTGTAAGAATAATAGTCCTATAAATGAATAAACTAGACCCATTAAAATATAATCTGAGTACTTTCTATCCTTGAACATATCCATATTGCTATAATAAAAAGCCAGTATAAAAATTAACAATAGCTTGGTAATCTCAGCAGGTTGGAAACTATGTCCACCTATGGTTATCCAATTTATTGCTCCATATTTTCTAGTACCTAATAAAAAAGTTATTAAAAACAATATATAAGAAAGTACAATATATAGTTTCCCCCAGTTCTTCCAACCCCTTATATATTTAAGCATAAAATATGTAAAGTAAAAAGCAATAATTCCTATGATAAACCACAACAATTGTTTAAATCCTAGTTCTGAATCTATTCTATAAATCATAATTATCCCAATAGACATAAGCATGCTAACTATTAAAAATATATAATTATCACCACTGGTTATTCTATTGAGAATAAAGTTTGATATGTATATTATTAAAATTAATGCTATCCAAATATAGTAAATTGTTTTATCTATATTATCCCATTGATTTACTAGCAACAAAACTAAAGATAAAATTTCAAATAAAAGCAACAAATTTCTTGGAGTTTTTGTACTTATACTTTTATTAAACATGATTATCTCCTATCCTCTATCTACAAATAAAAACTCGATACTACCTAACTTAATTATATCCCCATTGGATAATTTTACTACATCCTCAACTCTTTCCGTATTTATAAATGTGCCATTTGCACTATCTAAATCTTCTAAATAGTATTCTTCCTCGTCTTCTACTATTTTTAGGTGTTTTTTAGATATAAATGGATCATTTAAATACACATCATTGTCCGATCGCCTTCCTAATGTTAATTCTCCATCTATTGAATAATGCTCTTTTATTTTATAAGGGATAGAATCTCTTCTGTTTATTAGTTTTAAGTAAGCATTACCCTCTAATGTTACTGGGCTTATACTTTTTATATCAAGATAAATAAGTCTTATTATGCTAAAAATAAATAAATATATTATTATGATAAATACATACTTAAAGAGAACAGATATCAAATTATACATCCTAATTTCCTCCTTCAATTCTATGATACTTATGTTACCATAAAGCTTTTACAATTGGAATTATTTTAATACCTCTATTTATATTTCAAATCTAATCTGATAGTATATAAATATGGATTTAATAAATTATGTATGTTTGAGGTGATGTATGAAAATTACTAATATAGAATTACAAAAGAATCGAAAAAGATATAATATATATATTGATGATGAATTTGCTTTCGGAATATCTGATGAGTTAAGATATAAATTCGGACTACATATTGATGATAATATTGAACAGGATTTTATAGAAGATATATTAAAATCAGAAGAACAAATGAAGGCCATTAATTATGCCCTTAAATTATTATCTTATAATCGCAAAACAGAAAAGGGTATGTATGATTCACTTAAAAGAAAAGGTTATGACGAAAGTATTATAGAAATCGCAATAGATTCTCTAAAGGATAAAAAATATATTGATGATATTGATTATGCTAAAGCGTTCATTAATGATAAACGTAATATTAATAATTATGGCTCAAATAGAATAAAATATGATCTTTTAAAAAAAGGAATTTCAAAGGAAATAATTGGGTCAACACTTAATATTGATTCTGATGAAGAATACAATTCTGCCTATGAATTAGCTGTGAAAAAGCTTAAAACTTATAAGGGCCAAGAAAAACACGTTGTATATAGAAAATTAGGCGGTTTCTTACAACGAAAAGGATATTCCTATGAAATAATATCGAAAATACTAGAAGACATATTAGGAAATTGGTGATACAAAATGTATTATGTTTATATATTGAAATGTAATGACAATACTCTATATACTGGATACACAAATTCTATAGAAAAAAGAATTATGACACATAACAGCGGAAAAGGCAGTAAATATACTAGGGGCAGATTGCCTGTAACCCTTTGTTATTATGAGGAATACGATAACAAAGTTGATGCTTGCAAGAGAGAATATCAAATTAAACAATTAAAAAAAGAAAAAAAATTAGAACTTATAAAGGGTGAGTAATGATGAATTCATTAATAGAAAGTTTAAGTATTATGCCTATTATTGCAGCCATTAAAGAATTGGATAAACTAGATCTAGCCCTTGATTCTCCATGCGAAAATATTTTTTTATTGTCAGGCAATATATTTAACCTAAAAGAACTATCTCAGAGAGTTAAATCAAAAAATAAGGGCTTTTATATATTAGTTGATTCTATTGATGGCTTTTCAAAAGACACTTGGGGATTAGAATATATTGTAAAAAACATTGAATTAGACGGAATAATAACCAAAAAAACTAATTTAGTAAAACAGTGTAAAGATATGGGTATATTTACAATTCAAAGAATGCCCATCCACAATTCAGAAGAACTAGTCAAAAGTTTAAATTCAATTAGAATTCTTAGACCAAATATGATAAATATTTGCCCTGGTATTATGTCTAAAATAATAGACAGGATTTATGTAGAAACAAAAATTCCTATAATAGCAAGCGGCCTAATTGAAAACAAAAAAGATATAGAACTTGCTCTTTCATCAGGCGCTTATGGAATATCGTCAACGAAAATTAATACATGGTATATGTATTAATCTTCGTCTGTAATGTTTTTCTTTTTCTTCTTAGATTTATAAGGTTTATTATATATTCCTATTATTAATCCGCTTAATATCCCAATAAGCCCTCCCACAATTAAAACTATAGATAAAGAAAAATAGTTTAAGCCTTCAGGCTCTGCAAAAGAATTACACGCTAATAAAAGATTAAATATGCCAACTATAGTAAATAAAAGCCCAGGTATATATTTAATAAATCTAAAGGCTTTAAAAATCATATTTATTACTGCAGTTAATGCAATACATGCCAATGAAACATAGATTATAATTTTACCGTTTTCCAAATATTGAAATATCTCATCCATGTTTTTCAACTCCATTCTTATATAAAATATTCTAGTATTCTAATTCTGCTCCACCATTTTCAATTACTTCATTTTCCCATAGGTTTGCATAACGCCCAACAGCCCATTCTGACATAACAACAGATGAACCATAAGGAATTTTAATCTTAGCAACTGGGTTATTAATTATACCGCCATCTTCTATATTGCAAATTACAATATGAGAGCTTGTTATTACAATAATGAATTCATCATTTGGTGAAGTAAATACGTCTATAGCATCAGGCATAGCTAGTTTAATAGCATCCCAAGGAATAATAAGTTCATCATAGCTTACCATCTCTTTTGGTGGAATAGCCTTAACATTGAAATCCTTATAAAACTCTTCTTCATTTTCCTTATAATTTATGCGGCCATTAAATATCCAATATCCATTTCTTCTTGTTAAACCAATATTTGTCTCATTTGGAAATACACTTGAGTCTGCAGGAATAACGGTTTTAGCTCCTTCATTAAAAACATCCTTACCACTATCCCCTATCAAATCAGATAATGATATTGGTTTCTTTTCTCCAATATTATCAATAGCATAAACCTGTAGAGTCCTTCTACCACCTCTGCTTGAGTCAATATTCTCAACTGAAATATAATCATTTCCAACAAATAAAACATTTCTAATTACTGATGAAATATTTAGACTTTGAGGCATTGAAGATTGCTCCATAATTATATTAAGTCCTCCATCTAAACTATTCTCTTCAGGTAGTCTAAATAATGGAATTGCTATAATATCATCTGAAATAGCATCTCTAAACACACTTCTATTAACATCTATTACCCAAAAACCATTTTTTCTTGGTAACAATAATTCATCTAATTCATAAATTCCAGTAACCTTCCGATTCTCACTATTTATCCAAATGGTTTTATACTCCCATTTGTTCATTTGATTAGATTCATCAAAAACCGGAACTCTAATACCAAGTAAAAGGCCTGTCTTTAAGGTCACTTCTTCTACTTCTCCTAAAGTTCTAAGCTTTGTTCTTTCAACATTTATATATCTTTTTATTTCTTCCAAGCTAACTTCTTCGACTGTTCTTTCCATAGTATAGAATTTATCTTCTATATTTATAATCATAGTATTATTATCAATTCTTATAAACTCATAGAAATACTTATTATCATTTAGTAAAGTAATGACTTCAATTTGTTCTTGTTCAATTCCAATATTCCCTGGAAATGTTTTATATTTATACAATAAGTAATCACGTGCATTAACATATTTAATTTTAAAAGATGGTTTAGTAGTAAAATCTTCACCTATGACTACTGCATCTTTATGAAAGAGTACTCCTTTTCCTATATTACTGTCCAGATCATCTGAATTAACTTGAGATGATTCCTTCTCTTCCTCTATAACCCATTTGCCTAATAAAGGCGGAACATTGTTATCAGGAGAAATAATGCTATCCTCAATATCGCCTGTAACCATTTCACATGAACTTAATAAAAATAAACAAATAATTGATATAGTAATCAATATTAGCTTTTTCATAGAACTGCCTCCTCTAAAGGAAGTTTAACTACTACTTTTGTGCCTATTGCTTCCTTTGAATCTATATCTAAACTTCCACCGTGAAGCCTTACAATTTCATCAGAAATAGATAATCCTAATCCTGTATGAGAATTGCTGTTTTTTCCCTTGTAGAACTTTTCTTTAACATTAGGCAAGTCATTCTCTGGAATTCCGATTCCTGTATCCTTTATTTCAATCATAATAAATTTGTCTTCCTTATATGTAACTATAGATACTTTTCCGCCTTCTTCAGTAAATTTAAAGGCATTGTCTAATATATTTAATAAAACTTGTTTTACTCTATTTTCATCTCCAATATAGTTTTCTAAATCATCATCTATACTAATTGTAAATTTAATCCCATTATCTTTAGCTCTAGGTTCTAATTGCTTAGCAATAATATTAATAGTATCTCTTATATTAAAACAATCCTTTTCAAGTTGTACTCTTCCAGAAGTAAATCTTGAGAAATCTAATAATTCCTCAACCATTAGAGTTAATCTATCGCTTTCATTTTCAATTATTTCCAAGCCATCTTTTAATAATTCTTTATCAGGATCCTCTAAATCTTTAAGAGTTATTGCCCAGCCTTTTATAGATGTCAAAGGTGTTCGCAATTCATGAGAAATTGAAGAAATAAAATCATTTTTTAGTTGTTCTTTTTTTAATATTTCATCTGCCATATAATTAAGTGTATTTGATAACCTTCCAATTTCATCATTTAAAGTTACTCTACTTCTAGTTTTAAGTTGCCCATCAGCCATTTTTTCAGCAGCTGAGGTAACTTCTGCTAATGGCCTCACAATAGAATATGCAAGAAATAAACTAACAACTCCAGAAAATAAAACAACAAATATCCCCATCAGTATTAGAAACTTACTTATTTGAGCAATTATATGATTAGTCTGCTCAAGTGAAGAAACAAATCTAATTATACCGATAGGAGTTCCTTGGTATTTAAGAGGCATAGACACAGCCATTATTGGTTCTTCATCATATGGTACATGCCCTGTCCAAGTGCCTTTGCCATTTTCCTTTGCAGACTCTATATCAGGGTATAATAAATTTTCATCATTTCTTACACCTAGAGAGTCCATCAAAAGCTTTCCATCTAAAGTTAAAATTTGTACTTGCGCGTCAGAATGTTGCCAAAAAACATCAATATCATCTAAAATGATATTTTCAAGTGAACTAGAAGAAAAGTACCTAGAGTAAAAGTCAGTTGAAAACTCAATCTGATTAGTCATAATAGTTTCAACATTATTGTAATAATATTCTTTTATACCTTTAATCAACATTATCTCAAGTATTACTACTGTAATCAATATTATCAGCATAAAGTTTCCTACAAGTCTGTTTTTAATACTTTTCTTCATATTAGTCTCCTAATCTATGTCTTTCCACCTATACCCCATCCCCCATACTGTTTCTATATAAAATGGTTTACTAGGGTCTTCTTCAATTTTTGCTCTTAATCTTCTTATATTGACATCAACAATCTTAGAATCTCCAATAAAATCATAACCCCATACAATATTCAATATTTCATCCCTCTTAAATGCTTTCCCTGGATTTTCCAAAAAAAGTTTGGCTATAGAATATTCTGTTGGGGTTAATTCAACTTCTTTATCTTCTTTATAAAACTTTCTAGAATATACATCTATTTTAAATGGATCATAATATAATAATTCTTCAGATTCATCATCTTTCGTTTCCATTCGCCTTGATAGTGATTTTACTCTTAATACTAATTCCATTGGATTAAATGGTTTGGTCATATAATCATCTGTTCCATATTCCAAACCCATAATTTTATCAATATCCTGACTCTTAGCAGTCAACATGATTATTCCAAGTTTTGGGAATTCGCTTCTTAATGTTTTACATACTTGAAACCCATCAATTCCAGGCAACATAATATCTAAAACGACTATTTCAATCTTCTCTCTTCTAGCAATTTCAATAGCCTCTTCACCAGTAGCAGCTTCTTCTACTTTAAATCCTGCCCTATCCAAGTTAATCTTAACAAATTTTCTTATAGAATCTTCATCTTCAACAACTAATACTGTATTAGTCAATCTATTCACTCCAATCTATGGTTTCAACAATTATAATATCATTTTAGGATGTTAATGTCATCTATTCTTCTAAACTAGGCTCAATATACTGATCTAATGTTCTAAAAACATAACCTTCAGACTTTAAATACTCAATAATATCAGCTAATGCTTCTACAGTAGTTGGTTTATAGTCCGTATCATGCATTAAAACAATAAGCTTGTCCTGATTCTTGACAGTTTGTTTTAACCTTGAAACAAGTCTTTCTTTAGAAATGTTTATTCCTTCAGCGTCACCATTTAAAGCATCCCAGTCAAAGTACAAATATCCTGCTTGTGTAACTGCTTCAATATAATGTTTCTTGCCAAATGAACCACCAGGAAATCTCATTAATTTAGGATTAAAATCTGTAGTCAATATTTCTTTAAAGAGTTCGCCTGCTTTTTCTAAATCATTCACTAAATTTTTAGGGTTCTTATAAATATATCCATAATTATGAGAATAGGTATGATTACCTATACTATGTCCTTTATCATATGTCATCTTTAAAATTCCAGGATGCCTTTCAGCCATATATCCTATAGGGAAAAATGTCGCCTTTATATCATATTCATCTAATATATCTAATATTTGAGGAGTTACTACAAGAGAAGGCCCATCATCAAATGTTAAATAAGCAACTTTCCCATTTTGTTCTACTATATCTACTGAATCATTTAAATCTTTTCGTTGTTGACTTAGAAAATAATCTGCTTTTTCTTTTTTGTAGGATTCAATTTCCTTAACTAAAGCTAAATTTACAGGGTTTTCTTTATACATTAAATCTAAAGATTCTTGAACCTTAACTGCTTCTACAGTGTTTTTTTCTAAATAATTATCTGTTATTAAAATTCCAAATATTATTGATGTAAAAACAAAAACAATAATAATAGGAAATATAATTTTTATTCTATTTCTTTTAACTCTTCCGTCTGTTCTCATATTAAGTCCCCCCTAGGTGTATTATATATCTATATATTATAATACCCTTATTAAATATTAGTTACAATATAATTAATAAAGTGTTACAAAGAAATGACAAGAAAAATAGGCTTAACTAAGCCTATTGATAGCTGTAAAAGTATGGATTTCGATAAATGTTCTCTTCTCGATTTCTTCTTAATAACTCGGAAATTAATAAGATAGATATTAAATCTCTAACTAATCTACTTCTAGTATAATATGTTTGTGCGATTTTGCTTTTACCCTTTCTCCTTCTGTCAAAAGGATCCGAACTGATTTCTGGACATTCCTTTGCGAATTTGTTGTATACCTCATCAACAATAATTTGGGCTTCTTGATCGGATATCTCATCACAAGAATAATCAGCACCTAAATGTTCATTTATAGATTCTAGTAATTTAGGATAGATTCTGTAATATAGCTCTGGATAATCCCAATTCATAATATAACCTCCT
>JAQVYQ010000026.1:17593-26655 GCA_028708575.1 Tissierellia bacterium | reverse complement strand
AGTTCCAAATCTCTTGTTTAATACATGTGTTATTGCTGCTGTTAATGTTGTTTTACCATGGTCTACGTGTCCTATTGTTCCAATGTTTACGTGTGGTTTACTTCTATCAAATTTTTGTTTTCCCATTATTTTCTCCTCCTTAAGAAATTATAAAATAAAAGTAACAAATATTATATCCTAATTCCAGTCGATATATTTAAATAAACTCGACCAGGTGTTTCATAAGTGTTATATTTTTGGAGCCCGCGACCGGACTTGAACCGGAGACCTCTTACTTACCAAGCAAGTGCTCTACCTACTGAGCTACGTGGGCCTACAGTCAAATATTTTACTATTAATTCATACCAGTTGTCAACACTTATTGTTCTTTAACTGATAAACATCTCTCTACCTTTTTCTTCACCCTTTGTAAAGCGTTGTCAATACTTTTAATGTCCTTATGTAGTTCCACTGCAATTTCCTGATACTTCTTTCCGTCTATATATGCTGCAAGAACTTCATTTTCGAATTCACTAAGCGTTTCTACAATTTTGCTTTCCATTAATTTTAAATCTTCTCTTCCTATAAAAAGCTCCATTGGGTCTAGTGAATTACCTTCTGATAATATATCCATTAATGTCCTATCCGATTCTTCCTCATAAACAGGTTTATTCAGAGATACATATGAGTTTAAAGGTGCATGCTTTTGTCGAGTAGCCGACTTTATTGCTGTAATCATTTGTCTTTTTACACAGATTTCAGCAAATGATTTGAATGAAGTTAGTCTATCTTTTTCATAATCCCTAATAGCTTTATAGAGGCCTACCATTCCTTCTTGTATGATATCATCTCTATCAGCTCCTATGAGGAAATAGGTTCTTGCTTTTGAGCGTACTAAATTTTTATACTTATGTAACAAATACTCTAAAGCCAATGAATTATTTGCCTTTGCCAATTGGACTATAGCTTCATCTTCCATTACCTTAAAGTCAAGTACAGCTGTATCCTTATATACTTCAAAAGTCACAAACCATCCCCCCCACTTCAAACAATCAACATTATTATAAATAAAAGAGTTTATTAAGTCAAGGTTTATCCTTCCATTTTAAACCAATCTTTCAATTTAATAATATTTTTCTCATCCAATTTCCCTATTTTTACATCATTTTTTTTATTTATTGACTTTTTTTTACGATTTATCATTCTTTTCTCATTGTAAATTTCAACTTCTAATTCTTTAGCCGAGATTCTTGTTCCACCTCTTGATAATACTATTTGCTGTTCCATCCAGTCTGATGTTGCAACCCTTACTCTCTTTATTCTACCAATCTCATCTAATACTCTTTCTATATAATTATCTGCTGTTTCATTTTCTTTAGTGTAAATTACCCTTAGTCCTTTATACTTTTCCTCGGTTCGGGAATTTCCTTTAATCTGATGGGCATCAAATACAACAATTATAACAATACCAGAATAATGCTGATACTCAGACAATATTTCCAAAAGCTCAATTCTTGCCTCTTCTAAACTAATTTGTGATTTTTCCTTAAGAACTTCCCATGAATTGATTATATTATATCCATCAACAAACAAATATTCCTTGGGCTTATTCTTCTTTTTCATAATTTTGCCTTACCACTTCATAAATTAATATAGATGCAGCATTTGAAGCATTTAAGGAAGATATCTTACCGAACATTGGTATTTTTACTAATACATCGCATTTTTCCTTTACCAATCTTGAAAGCCCTTTTCCCTCATTGCCTATTACCATAGCTACAGCTCCTGTTATTGAAGTATTAAAATGATAGTTCTCTCCATCCATATCAGCACCATAGACCCATAGACCTTTGTCTTTAAGTTCATCAATAGTATTAGATATATTATTCACAATGGCTATCGACATGTGTAGGGCAGCTCCAGCAGAGGTCTTAAACACAGTTTGATTAACCATAGCAGATCTTCTATTTGGTATTATTATCCCATGGACACCTGCACATTCTGCAGTTCTTATAATTGCACCAAGATTATGAGTGTCTTCAATTCCGTCTAATATAACAACAAAGGGACTTTGATCCATGCTTCTAGCCTTATCTAAAATTTCATCTATATTTGAATATTCAAAGCCTGTCACTAATGCAGCAACACCTTGATGTGCATTCCCATCAGCCATAGAATCTAGTTTTCTCTTATCTACCTGTTGTATTATTATTTTTTTATCTTTTGCTATACCTATAATTTTATTAATAGAGCCGTGTAGTTCCCCTTTTAAAATATATAGCTTGTCAATTTGCTTGTCAGATTTTAATAATTCAAGTACAGGATTTCTCCCAACAACGTATTGATCCTCCATATTTATTCTCCTTCGTCGATTAAATCAGTGAACAACTAACAACGAATAGTGAACAGTAAAAAGATTAAATCCGAGATTGTTCGTTGTTCACTGTTCACTGTTCGTTCTTCAATCTTAGTTCTTAGTTCTTAGCTCTTAGTTCTTAGTTCTTACCTATTACTTATTACCTATTCACTGTTGCCTATCCCCTAAGATCTTATACTTCTTCCTTACTTCACTTATTTTTCCACATGTCATTAGGCCTTCTGGACAAGGTCCATTTACGCAGCTTGGTCCAGCGTTTTTGAACAAGATAGGATAAACATTCTTAACCTCTTTAAGCATTTGAAATGCTAACTCTCTAATTTCCCATTGAGCTCTTTCACAACATCTTAATCTAAAGTAGTTCAAAAGAGATCTAGTATTCATTGAAAAAACAATTTTCGTCTCACAAGCATTTGGAAACACATACCTTGCATCCTCTATAGCCTCTTTTTCTGCTTTTCTTTTGGCTTCTTTTTCACTTAATCCTTCTTCTAAATATGCATTAAAGTAATCATTAAATAAAATTTCTGTAATTTCATCATAATATTTTTGATCTTCTTCCATAGCATGTATAAAGATATTCTTGGCCGTAGGATTTTTTTCAATACTTGGCGGTAATATATACTCAAATTGATCAAGTTTTACATATCTTTGTGATTGTTGTGAATAGCTTGCTATTCTATGTCTTACTAATTGATGCGTAAGAGTTCTAGAAACACCTTCTACACCAAAAGTAAAACTAACATGTTCTATTGGGCTTTCATGTCCCATATCCATTAAATGGCTTAAAAAAGACTCTACTTTATCTTCTTCTAAGTCTTCCTCAATTTGGCTAACCCCTACAGGAGAATAGCAAAGCTTAGCAGCAGAAGCAATTAACTTCTCCCCATCAGGCGTATATCTTAGTAGCTCAACCCTTAACATAATATTCTCCCCCTATTAAATTTATTATTCCATCATGGCCTTAAAGATTTCTTTCAATCTCATGTCCTGATTGCTTAAATATAGATATCCAATTAAGCACTCAAACCCTGTTGCATACTTGTAATCCAAAATGTCAGCATTTTTTGGAGAGGAATTTGTCTTTGCGTTCCTACCTTTTTTGACATAATGTTTTTCCTCATCTGTAAGCATAGGTTCAACTTTATGAATTAATTCTGACTGAGCCTTTGCTTTTACAAAGCTTATAGTTGTTTTGTGTAGATGATTTACATTTAAATCTTTATTAAGTAAATACGTCCTAATTAGCAACTCATAAACAGCATCACCAATATATGCTAATTGAAGCGGTGAAAGCATCATTATGTCCTCTTTGCTTAATTTTGTATTTACTTGTCGAAATACATTATTATAATTCATATTTAAATCCTTTTCCATTTTACCCCATCTGATGTATCTTCTAATACAATACCTTTTCCCTTTAAAACATCTCTAATTTCATCGGACAATTTATAATCCTTATTTTTTCTTGCTTCTGTTCGCTTTTCAATAAGCTGGGTAATCTCATCTTCTAAAATTTCATCTTCCTTTTCTAATATACCCAGTACTTTTGATAATTCCATCATTGTATCGTAAGCATATATTAGAATACTTTTTGAAGTGTTTTTATCAATTCGAGTATTTATGAATTTTGTTAATTCAAAAAGTGAAGATATTGCGTCTGCAGTGTTTAAATCATCATCCATAGCATTACAAAACTCTTTTTTGTACTGATCTATTTCTTTAAGCATCTCATTTTCAGATTCATCTCCATCACCATCTTGAACTTTCCCCAATAAATATTCTAAATTAATCTTACAGTTGTATAATCTATCTAAGCTGTTTTTTGTTTGTTCCATTACTTCTCTAGAAAAATTGATTGGTGATCTGTAATGAGCTGATAAAAGAAAGAACCTTAGGACTTTTAAATCATATTCATTTTTTACTTCTCTAACTGTAAAGAAATTCCCTAATGATTTTGACATTTTTTGATTGTCTATGGTTATCATTCCATTATGCAACCAATAGTTAGCAAAAGGCTTTTCAGTCAATGTTTCTGATTGTGCAATTTCATTTTCATGATGTGGAAATTGTAAATCCTCCCCACCAGAATGTATATCTATAGTATCTCCTAGTAAGGCTTTTGCCATTACTGAACATTCTATATGCCAACCTGGTCTTCCTTTGCCCCACGGGCTATCCCAAGAAGGTTCCCCTGCCTTTTCTTTTTTCCATAAAGAAAAATCCATAGGGCTTCTTTTTTCTTCATTTACATCTACCCTTGCTCCACTAATTAAGTCTTCAAGATTCTTCTTTGAAAGCTTCCCATAGTCTTTTGCACTATCGATACTGAAGTATACATTTCCATCTACATTATAAGCAGCATCTTTTTCTACAAGTCCTTTAATAAATTCAACAATCTGGGAAATATATTCCGTAGCTCTAGGATTGATTGTTTCATAATCATATAAACTTAGTCCAAGAGCGTCTTCTTTAAATTCCTTTATATATCTTTCTGCAATTTCATTAACAGTGGTCTTTTCTTCAATTGCTTTATTTATTAGCTTATCATCAATATCCGTAAAATTGACTACAAATTTAACATCATATCCTTTATATATGAAATATCTTCTCAATGTGTCAAATACAACTAAAGGCCTTGCATTTCCTACGTGGATATAATTATATACTGTTGGTCCGCAATTATACATCCTTACTTGATTTTGGTTTATTGGCTTAAACTCTTCCTTAGTCCTAGTTAATGAGTTGTATAATTTCATATCTAAAACTCCTTTCAATCAATTCTATAAAAAAACCGTCTCTAAAAAATAGAGACGATTAGAAACCTACCCTATTAACAGGTTAGTTCAAAGGTACACTTTTAATCTTATTTTACATTATATTTACATATCTTTCAATAGCCTACTTACTTATTTAATAGTTTCTCAACTCTTTTAATAATTTTGTCTTTGCCTAATAAATAAATAATATTTACCATTTCAGGTCCATGAACATTTCCTGTAATAACTGCTCTTGTAGGCATATAAAGATTCTTACCTTTTATACCTGTTGCTTTTTGAATAGTTTTCATAAAGGTTTTAGAATATTCCATATCTATTTCTTCTATAGTGTTTAATTCATCTATTATACCATTGAAAAGTTGTGGTACTTGTTCCCCTTGAAGGAGTTCTTGTGCTTCTTCTTCAATTTCTATTTCATCATCAAATACAAATTTAACCTTTTCTGGCATTTCACTCATATATGAAATACTTTCTTTTACTGTATCTACTAATATCTCAACCCATTCTCTGTTTTCTACTGCAAATTTTTCATCGATATATCCTGCTTCAATTAGGTATGGAATTGCAAGATCTGTTATTCTTTCTATGGAAGATGATCTAATATAGTGACCATTTACCCAGTCTAATTTATCCTTATCGAATATTCCACCAGTCTTTGATACTCTATCGAAGCTAAACTTCTCTACCATTTCATCCATAGTCAATATTTCTTCATTATCTTCTGGACTCCAACCAACCAATGCAAGATAATTTATCAATCCTTCAGGCAAATACCCTTTCCCTTTAAAATCGTCTACTGATACATCCCCTTGACGCTTAGATAGTTTTTTCCTATCTTTATTAAGAACAGTTGGTAGATGCACATATTCAGGTTTTTTCCAACCAAAGGCCTCATATAGAAAGACGTGTTTTGGCGTTGAAGGCAACCATTCTTCTCCTCTAACTATATGTGTAATTCCCATAAGATGGTCATCAACTACTACTGCCATATGATAAGTTGGGAATCCATCAGACTTTAATAATACTTGGTCATCGATATCATTAGTATTTATAACAATATCCCCTCTTACTATGTCATAGAATTTAATATCTCTATCATGTGGTAATTTAAGTCTTACAACATGTTCCTCCCCATTTGCCACTCTTTCTTTTGCCTCTTCTAATGGTATACTTCGACATAATCCATCATATTTCGGAACTAAACCTTTAATTTTTTGTTCATCACGTATTTGGTCTAGTCTCTCTTTTGAACAGAAGCAATAATATGCATAACCATTCTCTATGAGTTCATCAACATATTTTTTATATATATCCAATCTTTGGGATTGGATATATGGTCCATATTCACCTTTTTGAACAACCTTATGATCTTCAACAAATACTCCTTCATCGTATTCTACTCCAGCCCAATGTAATGAATCTATAAGATTTTCGATTGCACCTTCTACTAATCTTGTTTGGTCTGTATCTTCAATTCTTAAAATGAATTTTCCATTGTTTTTTTTTGCAAATAAATAATTATATAATGCTGTCCTAAGTCCACCTATATGTAAATATCCCGTTGGACTAGGAGCAAATCTTACCCTTACATCTTTCAACACAAACACCTCCGAAATTTATATCCTTATTATACAACATCAATTCACAATGCACAATTCACAATTATTAAGCCTATTTTGGTAATAATGCATCAAATAACATTTCACCAAAGACTTATGATAATAGAATGGAGTGAACATTTGAAGACTTGATTAGAATTCTTAGCGAATGGAGATGAAAAATCCGTTAAGCAGCTTTCACGTCCCTAGAGTTCGATCCCAGAGAGAATTGAAAGCTGTAGGATTTTTTATCGGAATGAGCTGTAGAATTCTTCAAGTCTGAAATAGTGAACGGAATTCTATTATCATAAGCCGCCCTATCTTAGCAGTCCTGCTTTAATAAACTCATCTAAAACCAAATCCTTAACTGTATCAGCATTAACTTCTGTTTTGTCTTTTGATGTTCTTAAGGAATATTCCACTGTGTTTTCCCCTGCTAGTTTACCCACTGTAACTCTTATTGGTATACCAATCAAGTCACTATCTTTAAATTTCACACCAGCTCTTTCGTTTCTATCATCTAGTAAAACTTCATACCCTAATGATATTAATTCTTTATATAGTTTTTCTCCAAGCTCCATTTGATCTTCATTTTTGGTATTTACAACAGTAATAATTACATGATAAGGTGCAATTACTAATGGCCAAATTATACCATCTTCATCATGATATTGCTCCACAACTGCTGCAACACTTCTAGTAACGCCTACACCATAACTACCCATTACAAATGGTTTTTCTTTGCCGTTTTCATCCAAGAATTTAGCCCCAATACTTTCACTATACTTAGTCCCAAGTTGGAATATATTTCCTACTTCAATTCCTCTATCAATTTTCAAAAGTTCACCACATTTTGGGCAAATATCTCCCTCGGCTACAAGTAGTAAATCGTCAACTATTTCGCCTTCAAAATCTCTACCATAATTTGCATTCTTAATATGGTAATCAGTTTCATTTCCACCGACAACTATATTTTTCATCTTAGTTATTCTAGAATCTATTAACAATCTAGCATCTTTGCTTAATCCAACAGGACCTGTAAAGCCCTTATCTGCACCAGTAATTTCTCTTATTATTTCTTCATCAGCAAATTCTAATTCATGTTCTCCTACTTTTAGATAGTTTAATAGTTTGACTTCATTTAGTTCTCTATCTGCTGGAATTATTACAACAACAGGTTTTCCTGCTGAATTATATACTAAAGCTTTCCCGAATCTAGATTTTTCCATACTTAAATATTCGTTCAAATCTTCAATAGTCTTTATATTTGGGGTGTAAACTTTCTCCATTTCAAGTAGATCAGAATCTGCATCATCAACTATATATACTACCTCTGCCTTCTCATCAGTTGCAGCATAATCACAGTTATCACAATATGCTATAACGCCTTCTCCTACATCACTCATTGCCATAAACTCATGAGAAACCTTTCCACCCATTGCCCCAGTATCGCCTTGAACAATCTTATATGTTAAATGGAGCCTTGTAAATATTTTATCATAAGCATCCCACATAATTTGATAAGCCTTTTTCAAAGCTTCTTCATCTACATCAAAGCTATAAGCATCCTTCATGATAAATTCGCGACCTCTCATAAGTCCGAATCTAGGTCTTTTTTCATCTCTATATTTTGTTTGAATTTGATATATATTAAGAGGTAATTGCTTATAAGAATTTACTTCATCTTTTATAACTGAAGTAAAATATTCCTCATGTGTTGGCCCAAGACAAAACTCCCTCTCATTTCTATCAACAAGTTTGAACATCTCTGGCCCAAAATCTTGCCACCTACCTGATGCTTCCCATAATTCTTTAGGTTGTATTGCTGATAACAAGAATTCTTGTGACCCAGCAGCATCCATCTCTTCTCTACAAATTTTCTCAACTTTTCTTACTACTCTGTAACCTAATGGTAAATATGAATAAACACCACTTACTAATTTTCTAATCATACCTGCTCTGAGCAATAGCTTATGGCTAGGCAATTCAGCCTCAGCTGGCACTTCTCTTAAAGTAGGCATATACAAATTTGACATTTTCATAAATTTCAACCTCCTATTTTTCAAATCACAATTGTTTCTCTCTAGACTTCGTAGTCTATGATAATAGAAATTTAGTGAACATTTGCAGGACTTGACTAGAATTCTTAGCGAATGGAGAATAAAAATCCGTTAAGAAGCTTTCACGCTCTGAAGATAGACCCAAAGACATTGAAGGCTTTAGTATTTTTATTCGTAATGAGCTTTAGAATTCTTCAAGTCCGAAACCGTGAACGAATTTCAATTATCATAGATGGCGGTGATAAAAGGGGTCGGTTCCTTTTTATCA
>JAQVYQ010000026.1:0-17493 GCA_028708575.1 Tissierellia bacterium | reverse complement strand
CAAATTGGGTTAGGGCAACAGCAGTCTCGCAACTCAATTTTATTTACTCCCTTTGGTCGTATAAAATTGGAGCTCGTTGCATATGACCTACCATCAATTTGTAGAAAACCACTACAAATTGGGTTAGGGCAACAAAAAACCTCTCATCTCAAACAAGAGACGAAAGGTCATATATTCCGCGGTACCACTCTAATAAACCCTTGAATCGGGTTCACCTTGAAGTTATAACGTTACTATCGTTTAAATATACTTTATTTCCATTTAAAAGCTCAAGGACTGGTTCATTAAAAAGCGGGTCAGAAGTCTTACACTATATAACTTCCTCTCTGAGACCATTATTAATTAATATTTCCTCTCCTAGCCAGATATTTTATATATTACTAAATTGATCATTTATTGTCAATCTATTTTTTTAAGTAAGCATACACATGTGGCAGAAATTCCTTCCTCTCTACCTTCAAAACCAAGTTTTTCTGTTGTTGTTGCTTTTACACTTATATTGTCAATAGTGGTACTCAAAGTATCACTAATATTCTTTCTCATCTCATTAATATAGGGTGCTAATTTAGGATTTTGTGCTGCAACTGTTGCATCTATATTCCCAACTTCATAGCCATTTTCAAGCATTATATTGTAAACTGCTTGTAACAAAATCATGCTATCTATATCCTTATATTTCATATCTGTATCAGGAAAGTGCTTCCCAATATCCCCTAAAGCCAATGCACCTAATATGCTATCCATAATTGCATGGACTAGTACATCTGCATCTGAATGGCCAAGTAGCCCAGTTTTATGCTGAATATCTACTCCACCAAGTATCAATCTTCTATTTTCCACTAGTTGATGCACATCATATCCATATCCTATTCGCAAATCTTACACCTCTTAAAATCACAAAATTCCACTTCGTTTATAAATACTTTTTTTATCTTTTAACATTGAATCTGCAACAACCAAATCTTCTGGAGTAGTAATTTTTATATTATCGTAGGTTCCCATAATCATCTTTATAGGCTGACCGATTTTCTCTACTAATGAACTGTCATCAGTACCAATTATGCCTTCGTCGGCAGCCATTTCATAGCCTTCCTTTAATAAATGGGTCCAAAAGCATTGTGGTGTCTGTGCTGCCCATAATAAAGATCTTTTTGGTGTATGATGTACTATATTCTCAGAATCAATAACCTTAACTGTATCTTTTACTGGAACTCCTATAACACAAGCACCATATTTTACTACACCTTTTATACCTTCTTCAATTGATTCAATTTTTACAAAGGGTCTTGCTCCATCATGGGTTAAAACTATATCAGCCTTTTCATTTAAAGCCAAGATACCATTATAGATAGAATCCTGTCTTTCCTTGCCACCTCTAACAATATTTGTAACTTTCCTAAATCCATATTTCTTAACAATCTCTTTTTTGCAATACTCAACTTCCCCTTCTTTTGATACAACAATTATTTCATCAACTAATTTGCATTTTTCAAATTTCTCTAAAGTGTGAGCAAGTATCGGTTTGTTATTAATAGCAATAAATTGTTTATTTATTCTACTACCCATTCTGTTACTCATACCAGCAGCGGCTACGATAACAGACACAAAATACTCTTTGTACATATATTTCACCTCATGGTCTATTATAGCATAATATTTCTCAAATAAATAAAAAAATATCTGAAGAAAAAAAGACCCACTAATGGGTCTAACCTGCTCTATCAACTAAGGACTTTGGCTTAGCAAATATCATTCTTCCAGCAGAAGTTTGTAGTACACTAGTAACAAGAACATCTATTGTTTCACCTATAAATTTACGCCCAGATTCAACTACTATCATAGTTCCATCATCTAAATATGCTAATCCTTGACCTGCTTCCTTACCATCTCGTACTACTTGAACAATCATTTCCTCACCTGGTAAAACAACAGGTTTAACCGCATTAGCTAGTTCATTAATATTTAAAACATCAATGCTTTGAACTTCTGCAACCTTATTTAAATTATAATCATTAGTAATTATCTTACCCTTTAATAACTGGGTAAGCTTTAATAATTTGGAATCAACTTCTTGAATATCATCGAATTTCTTTTCATGGATTATTACTTCAATGTCTAATTCTTTTTGTATTTTATTTAGTATATCCAATCCCCTTCGGCCTCTATTTCTCTTCAAACCATCAGAAGAGTCTGCTATATGTTGTAATTCTTCCAAAACAAACATTGGGATTACAAGAGGGCCTTCAATAAATCCAGTTTTGCATATATCGGCAATTCTACCATCAATAATTACACTAGTGTCTAATATTTTAGGGCAGGATTTATAAGTAAGTTTTAATCTTTCTTTGCCAGACTTCTTTATTAAACTTGTATTATTGATAATATTAGCAATGTCTTCAGACTTTCTCGTAGCTATCTTTATACCTAAGTAACCAAATATACCATACAATAGAACTGAAGCTGCTACACCAATGAAGGGAATACCAAATTCGAAAATTGGCTGACTCAACAAATATGCAATTAACAAACCAATAATTAGGCCTATTGAACCTAAAATAATTTCACTAGTTGGGATTTTTTGCAATTCAATTTCAATAGCACTAATTAATTTTCTAATATTTTTAATAAGTCTTGGCGATAAAATATAAAATATAATTCCTAATAATAAAGAAAAACCTATGCTTATAATTAATCCTGGCCAACCTTTTAAGGAATCTCTTAGAACATCTACAAGGCTTAGTAAAGAACTAATCCCAAATCCTAATAGTATGCCAAATACAGAAATTCCTATTCTAATTACCTTATTTATCATTTATCTCACCTCCTATTCTATTATTACCTTTATATCCTATTAGTATAACATTAAACCCTAAATTATTGAACTGTTTTCTTTATGTTCATTAGTAGATTCATCGTCACTTATGGATTCAACGTCACTTATGGATTCATCGTCATCTATAGAATCCTCTTCATCAAAAATTTCTACAGATTCAGCTATAAATTCCTCGGTTTCTTCCACTTCCATTCCGCATACTAAAACCATCTCAGAAACTAGCATTTGCTTTGCATTGTTTAACATTTTTCTTTCTCCAGTAGAAAGTCCCTTTTCTTTGTCAAGAATCATTAGATTCCTAACTACAGCTGTAATTTCATATATATCCCCAGATCTTATTCTATCCATATTGGCTCTGTATCTTCTATTCCAGTTTTGTGGCATAGCACCTTTGTTACCTCTGAGAATTTTAATAATTCTTGGCATTGCACCTTCATCAACTACTTGTCTAACTCCAACCTCTTCTATTGAATCAACTGGTACCATTACCTTCATATCACCTATAGGCATTTTCATAATAAAATATTCTCTAATTTTACCTAATATTTCTACCTTTTCTATATCTACAATCACACCTGCACCATGCATTGGATATACAATCCTATCACCTATATTAAACATCCGATAACCTCCCTCATAATTATACCTATTTTAAGCGTATAATTATATTATACCTTAAGGCCACTAATATGTAAAGTTTATATCTTATCATATATAGTTTTACCTTGTCAACGTATTCTATACAAATATATAAATTAAATAATTGTTAGAATTATTTGACAACAACTTGTCCTCATAAGTATAATAAATATATACAGATTAAAACTTTTGGGAGGAAATTATGGACAGAAAAAAGAATACTAGCGATATTGAAGTAAATGATTCAATTTGTAATAATTTTCAAGATCAGGTTTCTAAAGTTCTTATAAGGCACAAAAGTGTTTTAGATATAATTACCAAATTAGATGAATACAATTCAAGAGTTAGTCGCGCTGTTGCTAAGTCCGTCACTAATTGTGGCTGCATATCTATAAATGCTAAAAAGCAAGACTTTAGCAATATCACTTTTGAAGAAATGGCTTCAAGAGCAGAGTCCCATTTAGAAGGACATTTATGTGACAATTGTAAGGATGTTATCGAAGAGGAAATTGGGTCATATTTGTTTTATCTTGCTGCATTATCTAATACTTTAAATGTTGATTTATCCGAAATTATAGAAAAAGAAAATGATAGAATTAAAACATTAGGCATATTTAATTTAACATAGAAAAAGCTAAGCGATTTTTGATGTGACCCCAATAAGTTAGACTTTTTAGGTCTAACTTATTGGGGTCAGTTCATTTTCTCCTTAGCTTTTTTTTATTTGATTCTTGAATACACTGTTTATAACATCTTTAAGATTTTTCTTTTCTACCATTTCTATATTCTTTACATTATAGTTTTTTCCATATCCTTCAGTAACAAATGCCTTTTTAAACCCCATTCTATCAACTTCTTTAAGCCTAGTTTCTAAAGAAGGTACTTTTTTCAATTCTCCTGTAAGACCTACATCAGATATGAATACATAATCATTAGGTATACCTAGATCTAATACTGAAGATACCATACTCATAATAGTAGCTAAATTGGAAGCCTGTTCTTTAAGTCTAATGCCACCTGTAGTCTTTATTACAACATTTTTATTATATAATTTTATTCCGCCTCTTTGCTCTAATATTGATACAAGAGTATTTAGCTGCTCTCTTTTTAGAGACTCTCCTATTCTGAGAGGATAGGGAGTAAAGGAATCTGAAACTAATGACTCTATTTCTAATATAATAGGTCTTGTCCCTTCTCTAACCACAGTAAGAGCGCTGCCTGATACTAAGTTATTATCCTGCCTCTTTGTCATAAAATATTCAGAAGGATTGTCTATAGATAGCATTCCCTCTTCAGACATATTAAAAAACCCCATTTCTCCAGTAGAACCATATCTATTTTTTGTTGCAAGAAGACTTCTTAACTCTTCTCCACTTTCACCTTCAATAATAAGAACAGTGTCTACAAGATGTTCTAAAGCTCTTACTCCAGCAATTTCATCTTCTTTTGTCATTTGACCAATAATGAATACTGCACGGGGTCTATCTGTATTTTTGGCAATACTTACTAATTCATGAGCACATTCCATAGTTTGAGTCGGAGAACCAGCTCTTGAACTAGGAAAAGCTTCTAAAGTAAATGTTTGTATACTATCAATAATTATCATATCAGGATCAATTTGTTCAATATGATTTAATACATTGTCTAAACTATTATCAGAAACAACCCACAAGTTTGGTGAAATATTTTTTAGAATTCTATTAGCCCTTGATTTAATTTGAGATTCTGATTCCTCACCTGAAGCATATAAAACTTTATACCCTGTAGTTGCTAATTCATTAGCTACTTGCAATAATAAAGTAGACTTACCAGCCCCTGGCTTTGCCGCAACAATAGTTACTGAATCCTTTACAATTCCGCCACCCATTACTCGATTAAACTCTTCTAAATTTGTAATTATTCTATCACTATTAGTAGTCTCTATTTCTGTTAATCTTCTTGAAGGTTTACTATTAGATTTCTTTGATGATGATTTTGAATTCTTTTTAGTTGGCTCTTCCTTTTCTACAAATGTACCCCATTCATCACACTCAGGGCATTTCCCAAGGCGTCCAAATATTTCATATCCACAATTGGTACATACATACATTGAGTTTTTTTTCATATTTTACCCTTCCTCGTAAAAGAGCCTGTAATAAACTACAGGCTCTTACTAAATGATAGTTTGTCATCTAAGCAATCTATAATAATTTTGTCTTCTTTTTTTAATGAGCCTTTCAATATTTCTTCAGCTAATTGATCTTCTATGGCTTTTCTTATTGTTCTCTCTAGAGGTCTTGCACCAAATACTGGATCAAATCCTTGTTTAGAAATATATAGCTTAGCATTTTCAGAAACATTTATGTTGATACCTAATTTTTCAAGTCTGTTTTCAAGATCTTTCACCATTATATCAACTATTTCTTTTACTTGATCTTCTCTTAATGAATGGAATACTATTACATCATCCAGCCTATTTAGGAATTCTGGTCTAAATGTACGTTTTAATTCTTCTGTAATAGTTTCTTTCATTCTATCATATTCTTCTTTCCCTTGGTTAGTATTCTGTGTAAAACCTATTACATTTTGTTTCCTCAAAGATGTTGCACCAACATTTGAAGTCATAATAATCACTGTATTTTTAAAGTTCACAGTTTTCCCTTTAGAATCCGTTAGCCTTCCATCATCTAATATCTGTAATAATACATTAAATACATCTGGATGAGCCTTTTCAATTTCATCAAATAATACTACAGAATAAGGCTTCCTCCTTACAGCTTCTGTAAGCTGGCCACCCTCATCATAACCTACATATCCTGGTGGGGAACCAATGAGTCTAGATACTGAATGTTTCTCCATATACTCACTCATATCTATTCTAATCATTGCATCTTCTTCACCAAATAAGCTTGAAGCTAATGCTTTTGCCAAATATGTTTTTCCTACACCTGTAGGTCCAACAAAGATAAAGCTTCCTATTGGTTTATTAGGATTTTTAAGTCCTACTCTAGCTCTTCTTACTGCACTAGCTACAGCTTCAACTGCTTGCTCTTGACCCACTACTTTTTCATGAAGCAAGCTCTCAAGATTTATTAATCTTTCGCTTTCTTCAGTAGTCATTCTACTTACAGGAACCCCAGTCCAGCTTGATACTATATCTGCGATTTGATCATATCCAACTACCATATTGGAGGCTCTCTTTACCTTTTCCCATTCAGCTGTGTTATTAGCCAATTCTTCTTTGATTTGTCTTTCTTCATCTCTAATACTTGCTGCCTTTTCATAATTTTGAGAATTAATAGCTTCTTCCTTTTCCTGTTGCAATTCCTCTAGCTTTTCTTCTAATGTTTTTAATTCTGTTGGTGGAACATAAGCATTAACTCTTAATTTGGATGCAGCTTCATCAATTAAATCTATTGCCTTATCAGGCAAGTATCTATCATTAATATATCTACTAGACAATTCTGCAGCAGCTTCTAAAGCTTCATCTGTTATTTTTACTCCATGATGAGCCTCATATTTATCTCTTAATCCATGTAATATTTTAATAGTATCTTCAACATTAGGCTCTTCGACCAATATAGTTTGAAGTCTTCTTTCCAATGCAGAATCCTTTTCAATATGCTTTCTATATTCATCTATTGTTGTTGCACCTATAACTTGGATCTCGCCCCTTGCAAGAGTTGGTTTTAAAATATTAGAAGCATCTATAGCTCCTTCTGCGGCTCCTGCTCCAACTATAGTGTGAAGTTCATCAATAAATAGTATTAGATCTCCTGCTTCCTTTAGTTCAACCATTACTGCTTTAAGTCTTTCTTCAAATTCCCCTCTATACTTTGCACCAGCAATCATTCCTGGCAAATCAAGACTTAATATTTTTTTATTCTTAATTATTTCAGGTACATTTCCTTCAATAATCTTTTGCGCTAATCCTTCCGCTATTGCAGTTTTTCCTACTCCAGGTTCTCCAATTAAAACTGGATTGTTTTTAGTTCTTCTACTTAATATTTGTACTACTCTTTCTATTTCCTTTGCTCTACCTATTACTGGATCGATTTTCCCGTCTTTAGCCATTTTATTTAAATCAATGCCATATTTATCTAAATTAGGTGTCTCACTTTGAGGCCCTCCTTCAGCACTTGCATTTCCTTTTGAAGTTGCATCAGTTATTTTAGTAATTACTTTTTGTGATAAATTATTAGTATCTATTCCTAATCTCTTTATGATAGCTACCGCTACTCCTTCACCTTCTGATAATAGGCCTAATAATAAATGTTCTGTTCCTACATAATTGTGGCCTAAACTTCTAGCCTCAAGAAAACTCAATTCAAATACTCTTTTGGTCCTCGGAGTAAACCCTAAAATCTCAGATTCCTGTTCCCCTTGTCCAACGGATTTTATTACTTCCTTTCGAGCATTTTCTATAGTAACTCCATATTCTTTCATTGCCAAAGCACCTGCGCCTTGACCTTCTGCAATTAAACCCAATAATATATGTTCAGTACCAACATAATTGTGTTTTAATGTCTTAGCTTCTTCTTGTGCAAGTAAAATGGCCTTTTGTGCTCTTTCTGTAAATCTGCCAAACATTGCCATATTATCCCTCCAAATCTTATAAGCGTTCTCTAATAATTTCCGCTCTTATTTTATCTCTTTCTTCATTGCTTAAATCCTTATTTGTATTCATTTGTATTGTTGCAGGCTTGATATCAACCATTAATTTAAAGATATCTGTTACTTTAGGGTTTTCAATAAGCTCTAAATCATAACCTAACTTTACATTTGAAAGATGTTTCATTGCTTCCTTTGATGTCATTAACCTGCTATTTTTCAATATCCCATAGGATCTATAAACAGCATCTTCTAGATTTATACCCTTTTTTTCTTTAAGATATTCCCTTGTCTTTCTTTCTTTTGATACTACTTGGTGAATCAATCTATTAAGTTTATTAATAATCTCTTCCTCAGTATCTCCCAATGTAATTTGATTAGAAATTTGATATAGGTTTCCCAACCCCTTTGTTCCTTCTCCATACATTCCTCTTACTGTAAGGCCTACTTTGCGGAGTGCTTCTATTAAAGCATTTATATTTCCTGTCATTGTCAAACAAGGAAGATGAACCATTACAGATGCCCTAAGGCCAGTACCTACATTTGTTGGGCATGCTGTTAAATATCCTAATTCAGCATCATATGCGAAATTTAACTTTGATTCTAATTTATCATCAATTTCAGAGCAAAGGGTCCAAGCGTCTTCAAAATTTAATCCCGGCAGAAGAATCTGTATTCTTAAATGATCTTCTTCGTTTATCATAATAGTAGCCTTTTCATCATCCCTTACCAAAAAACTACTCTTGCCAATTTTCTCCGTTAGACTAGGGCTTATTAGATGTTCTTCAACAAACATTAATCTTTCTTTTCGTGACAAATCACTTATTCTATAAAATCTATAATTTGTTTCTTCGAATTCCTCTTTAACAGTTTGAAGTACATCATTAGTTAGTTCATCAGAATCCTCAACATTCATATAAAGTGGGAAAACATAATTCTTTAAATTCCTAGCTACCCTAACTCTTGTACTTATAGCTACATCTTGTTCAGTTGATTCTTCTAACCATCTAGTCATATTATCACTCCTCACTTATATGAAGCTTTGATCTCATTTCCTTTATTTCATCCCTTAGTACAGCAGCTTCTTCAAATTCTTCTTTTTTTACTGCATCCTCTAACTTGCTTGATAGCTCCTCAATGCCTCTCTGCAACTCTATTTTTGGACTTATTCTTTTTGGAGCTTTGCCCCTATGATGATTATGTCCGTGAATTCCATTAATTATTGGTTCTAGATACTCAGAAAAATCATCATAACATGTAGCGCATCCTAGTTTTCCAGTCTTTTGAAATCTAGAAAAAGTAAGATGACAATTTGAACAAGTTATATCCTTTAAATTTTCTTCTTTATCTTGATTGTCTTCTGTTAATCCAGAAAACAATTTATGAATAGAAAACGAATTATTTAAATCAAATTCTTGATTGTCAAAAGCACAAGTTTCACATAGATGAAGTTCTTCTATGTTCCCATTTATAATTTTTGTATAATGAAAATTTGCTTCTCTTTTCTTACAATTATCGCATAACAATTTAAACACCTCACTTTACTAGTATTAACAAAATGTTCTTAAGAATATCAGCTCTAAGATAATTTCTCATATTATTTTCACAAGAAAGAGCCCTATCTCCAATTGCTGCTTTTATTATGTTTGATTCTCTCTCTGTTATTATGTCTTCATCTCTCAAAGCGTTTATTATATCATATGCTTTATTTTTAGTAACTGAATCACCTATAGCATCGACAATAATATTATTAATATCCTCATATTCATCTATGCTTACCTTAATAATCTTTATATACCCACCACCGCCTCTTTTACTCTCAACATAGTATCCTTTATAAGGCGTGAATCTAGTAGTTAATACATAATTTATTTGTGATGGTGAACACTCAAAATATGCAGCTAAAGCATTACGTTGTATTTCAACTGTTCCATTTTCTTCTATTAGTAATTCTTTAATAAAACCCTCTATTATATTACTTAACCCCGGCACATTATACCTCCTCTGACTTTGACTATCTTTGCCTTTCGTTTTGAAATAATAAGCCGTTTATCGGCTTATTATATTATTATTCAATATTCCCTATCTTTATTATAAGCTTTTGAAAATTTTATCATGCTTAGTTCCTGTAAACTTGATAATGAAGCATCATATGTAGTATCTACCAAAACCCAATCCCCATCTAAATAAACTTCATTCCAAGCATGATATGCAGTTAAGTCATTTTTATAACCCTTAATAAGTTTTGTGTGGATTCCTTCTGACCTTAATATACCCGCAAACAAGGCAGCATAATCATAGCAAATTCCTTTTTTACTTGTGATTATATTATCTAAATCAGGAACATAATCTGTTGATATATTACTAACTTTATTATAATCGTATTTTATATTTTTTACAATATAGTTATAAACCGCTTCTACTTTTTCTTTATCTGTTATCAAGTCTTTCATCAATTCATTTTTCAACTGAATAAGCTTGTCCTCATTTTCCCAATATATTGGTTGGCTAGATGATAAGTAAACATCAATATCATTATTCTTTATGTTTATAGATTCTTTTTCAATAACTTTATATTTATTACCATTTGTATTTTGAAGTATTTTTACAGTATATTCACCATTACCTAATTGTAAAGGTATTTTTTCAACTTCATTATTCAAGCTATAATAATACTTTTTATTGTCCTTTTCCACCATGCCTCTAATATTACTACCATAATTTTTACTTACAATTATTATTTCGTTGTCATTATTATTCTTTATATTATATTTTGACTCACCATATGCTTGTCCCAAACTAGTGATAAAAAAAACCACTATAATAAAAACGCTAAAAAATCTTTTTAACATACAAAAACTCCCCTTTCGGTAACTGGCTGCCATTTTTAGGCCCTATAGTTTTGCGTCCTTAGGTTTCCCTAAGTTTGCCATTATCGATTGACAGTTTACAACATTTTTTCCATATTTGACTATTTATATATAAATTGTAACACAATTACCCACAAAAATAAACAATTATTTATAATTATTTACAGATACAAAATGAGCCTAACTTTAACATGTTAAGCTCATTTTTGATTTTATTTTTATTATTGTGCTTTCTCTGCCTTTGCTTGTTGGATTACCTTTTCCGCTATATTACTTGGTGCTTCTTCATATCTAGTAAATTCCATAGTGAAGTTTCCTCTAGCTTGTGTCATAGCCCTTAAGTCTATTGCATATTCAAACATTTCTGCATGAGGTGCTTCAGCAATTAATTTTTGAGTTCCATCATTTAGTTGATCCATTCCTAATATTCTACCTCTACGTTTGTTTATATCGCCCATTACATCACCTAAGTAGTTATCTGGAATTACTATTTCAACCTTCATTATAGGCTCCAATAATACTGGTTTTGCTGCTTCCATACCTTTTTTAAATGCAAGTATAGCTGCAAGTTTAAATGACATTTCATTAGAGTCAACATCATGATATGAACCATCAAATAATGTAGCTTTTAAATTTACTACAGGATAACCTGCTAATACGCCATGCTCTAAGCACTCTTTAATTCCTTTTTCTACTGCTGGCCAATAGTTCCTAGGTACTGAACCACCAAATATCTTTTCATTAAATTCAAACTCTTCTTCAGATGGCTCAAATTTTATATGAACGTCTCCGTATTGTCCTGCACCACCAGATTGTTTCTTGTGCTTTCCTTGTACTGATGACGTTCCCCTTATAGTCTCTCTGTATGCTATTATAGGTTTTTCTAGATTAACTTCAACACCAAATCTATTCTTTAACTTATCAACTATAACTTGTAATTGCATATTTCCTTGTCCACCAATTAATAGTTGTTTTGTCTCATTGTTTCTTTCAATTACTAGACATGGGTCTTCTTCAGATAATTTATTTAAAGATACTCCTATTTTTTCTTCATCGCCTTTATTTTTGGCTTCTATTGCTTGGAATAATGTAGCTTTTGGATATTCTATTGTATCATATTCTGTAGGATTAGACTTATCGCATAGAGTATCTCCTGTTTGAGTATAGTTAAGTTTAGATGTAGCTCCAATATCCCCAGCTGATATTTCATCTGATTCAATTTGGTGCTTACCTCTTAGATAATATAAACCACCCATTTTTTCAGTTTTATCTTTAGTTGAATTGTAAAGCTCCATATCTTTATTCAACTTGCCAGATAATACTTTAAATAAAGTTAGCTTACCTACAAAAGGGTCAACAATTGTTTTAAATACTACTGCTGAAAATGGTTCGTTATTGTCTACTTTTCTTTCTACCTCTTCTCCTTCTTTCTCTCCTATATATGAACCTACATCTAAAGGAGATGGTAAATATTTACCTATAATTTCAAGAAGGAAATCACATCCCATTGTTTTTTCAACGCATCCTACTATTAGCGGTGCCAAATCTCCGCTTAAAACAGCCAATCTAAGGCCTCTATTTACTTCATCTTCTGTAAAAGGTTCTCCTGAAAAGTATTTATCCAATAGCTGTTCATCAGTTTCTGCAATCGTTTCATCTAGTGTTTCTCTTATTTCTCTTGCTTCTGCTTTTTGTTCATCTGTTATTTGAATTTCTTTCTTGTTTTTCCCATCATATTCATATGCCTTGCCATCTATAACATTTATAAATCCCTTAAATGATTCTCCAGCTCCAATAGGAATTGCAATTGGTATTATTTTTTCACCTAAATTAGAGTTTAGTTCAGATAATACTTTTTGGAAATCCACATTTTCTTTATCCATCTTGTTTAGAAATACAATTCTAGGCGTCTTATACTTTTCTAAGTTTTTCCATGACTTTTCAGTTCCAACTTCTACGCCTGATTGAGCATCCACTAATAGAACAGATCCTTCACTTGCCCTTTTAGCTCCATACATTTCTCCAATAAAGTCAAAGTAACCTGGGGTATCAAGCAAATTATATTTTATATCATTCCATTCTACTGGGATTACAGATGTTCCAATTGATATCTTACGTGCTATCTCCTCTTTATCAAAGTCAGATACAGTATTTCCATCTGTTACTTTTCCTTGCCTATTTGTGATTCCTAAAGAAAATAATACTGCTTCAGTTAATGTAGTCTTTCCGCTACTACTATGTCCTAATAAGGCTACATTTCTGATATTATTTGCTGCATACGCTTTCATCATCCTTTTCCCCCTAACTAGCATTATATTTAAAAGGTTAATAACCTTTTTACCACATTAGCACTTATTTTTTCCCAATAATCTAAATATTTATACGTTTTGATTATATCATCAAAACCTCTGTTTTACAAACTATTATTTCTTATAGGATTATGATTCAACCCATTCATAGCTAATTTTCTCTAATTGATATCCAGAAAAATTATTCACTACTATTTTTACTAAACCAATTCCTTTGGCATAATACTCCTTTACAGTAAAATCATCATTTTTATACCTAACAACTAGAGTCTCATATTTGTCTATACTTGTTTCAACTATGGCATCTGTCTTAATGATTTCATAATAGCCTCCACTTTTATCATACCATTTTGTTCCTATTTCTATAGGTGCTTTTATTATAAAATCATCTCTATTTGGTTTTAGATCTTTTATGTAATTTTGTTTAAAACCATATTTCCCTGATTGTTCTGTAAAAACAAGTTTGATATAATTCTCAGTTACTTCATATACCATAACAACTCTTGCATCTTCATCCATCTGTTTAATCTGGATTTTTCCCTCTTCTATTTTTTCTACAATCTGTGTGAAACCATTATTTCCCCATTCGTCCCTAAATATCTTTTCCATTTCTTTGTGGGGGTAATAACCTAATATATTCTGTTCTTTAAAGACCTCTATTTCTGTCCTTATTGAAAAAGCAATTGATAAAACAAAAGCTAGTGTACAGATTATAAATATCTTTAGATTTAAACCTTTAATCATAATTTTGTCCTCCTTTTTATTACTACTAAAGTCTAGTAATAATCCAAAGATATTATGATGTTTTTATTTATTTAATAAAAAAAGATGTAATGATTGATCTCATTACATCTTCATACATCTATATTTATTAGTTAATATGGCCAAATCTACTAAATGGAAAAACTCTAAAAGCTGCCTTTCCTTTTATCTGTTCTACGTCAATAAAGCCAAATTGTCTGCTATCTAAGCTATTTTGTCTATTATCTCCCAATACAAATACTTTACCTTTAGGAACTTCAACTGGATATAAAAAATCTGAATTCTCAAAGGTTAAACTGCTTACGTATTCTTCTTGTTTTTTCTTTCCATTTATATATAAATAACCTTCTTTAATATCTAATATATCTCCCTCTAATGCTATAACTCTTTTAATAAGATTGTTTTTTTCAATATAACCAGTAAATCTATATTTTATGTTCGCTATAATGTCCTTTCCTTCGTTAATCATATTAATAATTAGGCCTTTCTCACCATTTACTTTATTTAATATTACTACATCTCCTCTAAGAGGCTTTCCTATTAAATATGTAATTTTATTTACAATAATTCTGTCATTTTCTTTAAATGTTGGCTCCATTGATTGTTCTTTAATCTGAGTAACTGATAGAATATTAGAAACAATAAATAAAGATACAAATAAAGCAATGATTATAGTAATAACCGATTCAATAAATGAGCTAATAAAATTTTTCTTCTTGTAATACGAATTAGAGTTCATTATTTTCTTCTCCTGTTAAATAATAATTTCATCATAAAGTTGCCCTTCAATATGTGATGTATCATTTTCTAATGTAAATTTCATCTTTCCTTTGTCAACTTCTATTATGTTTAAAGCTGTTCCAGTATAAACTGGCAATAATGAAAATTCTTTCATAGATAAATTCTTAATAATTGCTATAATTACCTTAATGGTAATCCCATGGGATACTACTAGTATATTATTAGCTTGAATGTTTTTTATTTCATCTAAAAAATCTCTTACTCTATTAAAAAGTGCTTCATAAGTTTCTCCTTCTACTGGTAGATATTCCATAGGGTCATTTCTATAGATAAAGTATTCATTAGGATATTTTTTTTCTATATCATCTAACAACATACCTTCCCACATTCCATAGCTTAATTCCTTAAGACCATTATGAGGGATTATGATGGTACTTTTATTAGTCCTTATATACTTTGCAGTATCTATCGACCTAGTAAGAGGGCTAGAGTAAATTACATCAAAATCAACATTATTAAGCTTTTGTCCAAGTTTTATAGCTCGTGAAACACCTTCCTCAGTTAGATTTGAATCTTTCCATCCCTGTAATCTTTTTATCATGTTCCATTCTGTTGTACCATGTCTTGTTAAATAAACTCTCAAACTATTCACCTCAGATTTTATGTAAAATGCAATAGTATTTAATATTGTACCATAAATTCATAACTATCGCATTAGATAACACTAGCTAAAACCTTTCCTATACTATCATTTATTGCTAAGAAGGCTCTAGAATCATATTGAGTTTGAGATTTATTTATAAGTATTAACTTCTTTCCCTTATAATAATCTATTAATCCAGCTGCTGGATACACAACTAATGAACTACCACCAACAATTAAAACATCTGCTTCAGAAATATACTTTATAGATTTTTCTATTACTTTTGTATCTAAGCTTTCTTCATATAATACAACATCTGGCTTCACTGTGCCACCACAATGACACTTAGGAATTCTCTCACTAGCCAATATATAATCAAGCCCATAAAAGCTTTTGCATCTTTCACAATAATTTCTATGAACAGATCCATGTAGTTCAAGTACATTTTTAGAGCCTGCCATTTGATGTAAACCATCAATGTTTTGTGTAATAATAGCTTTTAATTTACCTCTGTTTTCAAGTTCTGCTAAGGCCTTATGTGCATCATTTGGTATTGCATCTTTATAAATCATTTTATTCTTATAAAAGTCATAAAACTCATCTGTATGTGACTCATAAAAACTATGACTTAGCATGTATTCAGGAGAATATTTTGATTTGTTTTCATCTGCATATAGTCCTGCTGCAGATCTAAAATCAGGAATTCCACTTTCAGTTGATACACCTGCACCACCAAAGAACACAATATTATTACTTTCTTTAATTATCTCTTTTAATTTTTCAACAGACATCATATCATCTCCTAGTATACATTATACACTATTTATTTTTTAAAAAAATTGTTTATATGATACACTTGTATTAATATTAAAATTTGATTAATAAGGAGTTATTATGATATATAATAAAATTATTGAAGGTATATTCTTAGAAAGGCCTAATAGATTTTTAGCAAAAGTTATTATTGAAAACAAAGAAGAAATTGTTCATGTGAGAAACACAGGAAGATGCAGAGAACTACTTGTTCCCGGTGCTAAAGTAATCCTTGAAGATTGTAGAAACAATCCAAATAGAAAAACAAAGTATTCTTTAATATCTGTTTATAAAGGGGACGCTTTAATAAATATGGACTCCCAAATCCCTAACGCAGTAGTTTTTGAAGCTTTGAAAAACAACCAAATCTCCGAATTTCAAAATCTAACATATATAAAAAGAGAAGTAACACATGGTAATTCAAGATATGATATTTATTTTGAAAAAGAAATTAATAAAGGTTTTATTGAAGTAAAAGGTGTTACACTTGAGAGTAATGGAATTGCAAGATTTCCTGATGCCCCTACTGAAAGAGGAAGAAAACATGTCCTTGAAATGATTCAAGCTGTCAAAGAAGATTATATAGGTGTTATATTTTTTCTTATACAAATGGAAAACCCAAAAGAATTTAGGCTGAATTGGAAAATGGATGAGAAATTTTCTTCGGCTGTTAACTTAGCAATGGAAAATGGAGTAGAAATACTAGCATATGATTCAATTGTTAATAAAAATAGAATTTCCATAGGGCAAAGGATAAAAATTGATTTAACAAAATAATATAAATACGCCTATCATAGCTGTAATCCCTTTATACCATATTTCAAATCATCTATATACTCAGTTTTGGCGGTTTTAATAATAAAAAAGGTCCGTAATGGTGTCAGTTCCTTATATCTATTTCTTGAATCCATTACGGACCCCTTAGATATCTGAAATATTCTGATTCCTTTTTACGAACCTATGTTAGTATACTTTCCAATCTAAAAATAACTATTCATATTTTTTAAATATATTTAAAAATATTTAATCTTATTATATTTTTTCTAATTTAATACCTGTTATTTGGCCATTTAAGTCTTGTTTTTCTAAAGATTCATCATTTGTTTTTTCAATTGATTTAGCCAAAGTTTCCTTCTTAATGAATTCTTCAAATTCATCAATTGCCAATTTTATTTCATCTGAACCTTCATAGAATATATTTATATTGTCTAAGACTTCATATCCGTTATTCTTTCTCATTTGTTGAACTTTGGATACAAATTCTCTTGCATAGCCTTCATTAATTAGATCTGC